>JBEVKO010000246.1:0-11270 GCA_040509705.1 Beijerinckiaceae bacterium | reverse complement strand
TCGACGATGCGCCCTCGGCGGTCGGAGCGTCGAATGCCAAGTCGGGCGAGATGCTCGTCAAACTGTTGCGCGACCGTCAAAGTGGGATTGAGCGCCGTCAATGGTTCCTGCGGGATGAAGGCGATGTCCTTGCCGAGGAGATGAAGGCGTTCGCCGGCTGACAGCGTCGTCATCTCGCGACCCTGGAACTGCAGCGATCCTTGGTCGATGGCGAATCCCGGGGGAAGGTTCTGCGCGATGGCGCGGCCGATCATGCTCTTCCCCGCCCCCGACTCGCCGACGAGGCCGAGCACGCGGCCCGGAGCGAGAGCGATGTCGATGTTGCGCAAGACTTCGACCGGCTGGCGCGCGATGTGCGCCGCGACTGTCAAACCGCGCGCCTCCAGCGTGATCATGCGGCGCCCCGGCTGACCAGCAACCGCGTATCAGATGTTCGGCGCAAACCGTCGCCAATCAGATTGAAGCCGAGCACGGCAAGGAAGATCGCAAGCACGGGAAACACGACGCCGGACGGCGCCTGCATCATCGTCTGGCGCGCATCGGCGATCATGACGCCCCATGCAGCGACGTCCGGCTCGACCGACAGGCCGACGAAGCTCATGATCGCTTCGACGATCACCGCGATGCCCATTTCGAGGCTGAGCAGCGTAATGAGAAGCGGCGATACGGCGGGCAGCAGCTCCTTCAGAATGATCTGCAGATGTGTGAAGCCGGCGAGCCGGGCGGCCGCCACGTAGTCGCGCGTCATCACGACCATCGCCTCGGAGCGGATGACGCGGCAGAAGCGCGTCCAGTCGATGAGGATGATCGCGAGCACCACCTTGTTGACGCCGGAGCCCATGCCGACGAGCAGGATTAGCGCGAGAACCACGGGGGGGAACGCCATCCAGATGTCGACGAGGCGGCAGATGATCCAATCCACCCACCCGCCGCAATAGGCGGCGGCGAGAGCCATAGCCGCGCCGAGCAGCATGGCGCCGGTCGCTGCGACGAAGGCGACGTAAAGCGCGATGCGCGCGCCGAACAGCAGACGCGACAGGATGCATCGGCCGAGCGTGTCGGTGCCAAGCGGATAGGCGGCGTCGCCGCCAGGCGACCACATCGGCGGCAGCAGCGTATTGATCAGATCCTGCTCCTGCGGCGAATGCGGCGCGATCAGCGGCGCCAGCAAAGCGATCATCGTCATGGCCAGAATGATGACGCCGCCTGTCACGACGCGCGGGCTTTCGAGGGATCGCCCGATTGCGGCGCGCGCGCGCGGGCTCATGCGAACCTCAGCCGCGGATTGGCGGAGAGATACGCCACGTCCACAATCGCGTTGATCGCCAGCACGAGCACGCAATAGATCAGCGCAACCGCCTGGATCACCGGAAGATCGTGATTGCGGACCGCATCGACCATGAGATTGCCGAGGCCGGGATAGGCGAAGATCATTTCGACGAGCACGGTTCCGCCGAACATGAAGCCGCCTTGCACGCCGATGAGGCTGATCGTCGGCAGCGCGGCGTTCTTCAGCGCGTGGCGCACGAGAATGGCGCGCTCGCTGACGCCCCGAAGCCGCGCCTGCGTGATGTAGTCTTCGAGGATGGTCTCAAGTAGCGATGAGCGCAGCACGCGCATCACAAGTGGGGCAAGCCCGATGGCGAGCGCAAGGCTCGGCAGGATCAAATGGGTGACGGCGCTGCGAAACGCGTCCCAGCGCCCGCTGAGCAGACTGTCGAGAATCAGAAAGCCAGTGATCGACGGCGGCAATGGCGTGTCCGGACTCAGGCGCCCGATGAAAGGCAGGATCGGAAACGCGACGCCGAGCAGCAGGATGAGCAGGAGCGCCCACAGGAACTCGGGTATGGCCATCAGGCCGGTGGTCGACAGATCAAGCGATTGCTCGACGGCGGTGTCGCGTCCTGCGAACATGGCGAGCCCGCCCGCAACGCCGAGCGCGACGCCGAGAAGCAGGCCGGTTGCGACAAGCTCGATGGTGGCGGGAAGCGCTTTTGCGAGCAGTTCGCCGACGCCGCGGCGAAAGAAGATCGACGTTCCGAAGTCGCCCGACAGGAGCTTGCCGAGCCAGATGACGTATTGCTCGGGAATGGACCGGTCGAGACCGAAGTCACGCTTCAATCGCTCGACATCGTCAGGCGTCGCGCCGGGCGGCAACGACATGGCGATGGGATCGGCCGGCAAAAGGCGCAGAATGATGAAGACCAGCGCCGACACGCAGAGAAGAATGGGGATCGCCAACAGAAGGCGGCGCAAGAGCAGCTGCGTGGCGATGCGGATCATCGGGAAATGTCGACGTCACGAGACGCATCGGCGGCGCGGCGCCGCCGATGCTTGGCTGATCAATCAGGAGATCTTGAACGAATAAGTCTGCGGCAGCGTCCAGCCATTCACATACTTCACGATGTTCACGCTGTTCTGGCTGACGATGGTCTTGACCGTCTGATAGAGCGGGATCGTGTAACCTTTCTCCGCTGCGAACTGATGGGCCGACTTGTAGCCCGCCAGCCGCTTCTCCTCGTTGGTCTCGACGAGAAGCGCCTGGAAGATCGGTCCTAGATCGTCCGACTTCATCGCCGAGAAGATAGATTTCGGATCGAGCAGATATCCGCCATACATTTCCGGATCGCCGCTCGAATTGCCCCAGCTGAACAGTGTTGCTTCGGGCAGCGTCTTGGCGCGGAGGCGCTCCTGATATGTCGAGAGCTCGACGGTTTCGAGTTCGGCGTTGATGCCGACCTTCTTCCACATCTGCCCGATAGCGCGGGCGACCTCGAAGTCGCTCGGGAAGGCGCCGTTGGTCGTCGAGAATTTGATATTGATGGGGTTTTGCGGCCCATGCCCGAGCTCCTTGAGCAGGGCCATCGCCTTCTCTTCGGAAAAGGCGAAATTGAAATTCTCGGGATAGCCGGGCGTGCCGCGCGCGGCGGGAACCGAGATCGGCGTCGCGGCGCCGGCGAAGAACGCCTTGGAGATTGCATCCTTGTTGATGGCGTGATGAGCCGCGAGGCGCACGCGATCGTCGGCGAAACCGCCATTCTTGGTGATCTGCAAGAGCGTAATGTCGGCGATCGCATCGATGCTGGCGTTGAAGCCCTGACCGCCGCCAAGGCGTTGCGCCTCCCGGATCGGCGCATCGATCGCGACATCGACTCTGCGCGATTCGATCGCGGCCACGCGGGCCGTCGGATCGCGCACCAGGTCGATCGTGACGCGCGGAATGGCCGGCTTGTCGCCCCAATATTTGTCATGCGCCTCAAGAACGATGCGCGCGCCCTGCTGATATTCCACCAGCTTGTACGGCCCGCTTCCGATCGGCTTCTTGCCGAATTCGTCGACGCCGACGCGCTCGATATAGGCCTTCGGCGTCACATAGCTGCACAGGAAGTAGAACCACGCGATGGCCGAAGGCATCGGCTCGGAAAAATGCATGATGGCGCGCGTCGGCGACACGACTTCGATGTCCTTGACGCGGCGCCAGAGGAACGATGTGTCGAGCCTTCTCCCGCCTTCCGGAACCGGAGCCCGCGGACGCTCGAAGAACGTGAATTTGAAATCGCTCGCGGTCATCGGCGATCCGTCGTGGAAGACGACATCCGACCGGAAATCGAGACCGAGCGACAATCCCTTGTCGTCGACGTAGCCCCATTTGGTGATGAGCGCAGGCTTTGGAGAAATGTCCGGGTTCTGCGTCAGCGGCTGATCGAACACCGTCTTGTAGAGAGACTGCACCGCCGCCAGCGAGCGCGCGTTCGGATCCCATGTCGGCACGTCGGCCGGATAGGCGATGGTGAGCTGGCCCTTGGCCGCGCCCTGCGCAACGACGTCGAGCGGCAGGCCGAGCGCCGACAGCGCGCCAAATCCCGCACCGCGGGCCATGAGAGTACGACGGTCGATGGTCATGACATCCTCCATTGGCGCCGGCGGCGCCTGTCCCCTAACGCAAACCGAGTTCAGCGATCGTTTCGTTGAGCCGCGCGCCGGATTCATCGGCCAGCGCCGCGCGCCGCAGATCGGCGAGCGCCTTCGCCGGCTGCGGCCGTTCGCGCAGCTTTGCGACAAGCTCGACAATGCGCGCATAGTTGGCGCGGCCGCGCGCGTGCGTGTCGCCATACCCTTTGACCAGGTTGCGGCACTCCGCCAATTCCAGCGCGAGCTGGTAATCGCGCGGCGCGATCGCCGATAGCTGGGAGAGCCAGGATTCAAGGTGCCGCTGCTCTTCTGCGAACCGCAGCGATCGACGTCGCAGCGGTTTCATGCGCGAGAGGAGATAGAGCAGGATAAACCCGCTGAGGGAGGTCGTTGTCACGACGCGCCCCTTCGTCGTCAGCCGTTCGACCAGCCACCGCAACGGACCCCGGCGCAGCATCATGCGTCCAAGCGAGGCGGGAACGGTTTCGGCGATCTCCTGCACGCGCGGATGCAGATACTCGGCGATCTGAAGTATCTGCCCGTCCTTCAATTTCACTTCCTCGCGCACGCGGTCGAAGCGGCTGGCGCGCGTTTTGAGATCCGCGACCCTGATCGTGTCCTCATACGCCATGCCGAGCGCAAGCTGCCTTGCGGTTTCAATGAGGAGGCGATGCGAGCCGTCGCCGAACCTGCGGTCGAGGTCCGCGATCGGCTTCAGGCGCTCGACATAGAGCCGGGCGTAAGCGTCGTCCTGATAATCGGTCAGACGCTCGACGCCCGTCCTGATCATCGGAACAGCAGCGGCGGCGAACGCCACAGAAATGTCTTGGTGCGCCGGGGCTTCGTTCGCCGCGGCGCCCGGCTTCGACGACGGAGCGAGCGACGGTTCCGCCGCGCCTGTCGCCGCGTCGAACGCTGCAGCGAAGGCGCGCGTCGATGCGACGACGCCGACCTTGCCGCGCGCGATGGTCGCTTCGAATTGCCCGCGCGAGAAGGGGAGGGCGCCTGAGCCCGCGAGCGCGCCGAACATCGCAGCGCTGATCACGCTTCCGCTTCTCTCGGCGATCGCGGCCATGTCGAAGCCGATGAATCGTTGCGCGGCTGTGCGGCAGGCGTCGAGCACCGCCGGAGCATCGACGCGTCCGTCGGACAGCGTGATGCGTTCGCTCATGGCGAAGACGCGGTGCGTCGACGCGATGAGCAGCGTGCGGTCGGGCGTCACGATGCCGCGCTGTACTGCGCGCCCTGCCTCCATCAGTTCCGAAGCGATGACGATGTCGACGTCGCCGGGGACCGGCGTCATGGCGAGCACCGGTGCGCGACCCTCCGTGAGCGTGCGGTCGAAAAGCTCGAGATAGTAGATTGTCGCGCCTGTCCTCTGCGCCACGCCCGGCACGGACGTGGTCTGCGCGATATGGTTGGCGTGCTCGGCGAGATCGACGATCCAGTCGGCAAGAACGCCGCCGCCTTCGCCGCCCATCGCCAGGATGGCGATGCGAATTGAGCGCGCGGGCCGTGCCTTCTCCATCGTCATGCAGCAAGAGGCGACGCGGCGCGCCGCTGCAGGAAGCCGATCACCGCGCTGCGGACGCGATGCTTCAAAAGATCCCATCGCGTCGGATTGTTGATGATCGAGGCCTTGTAGAACGACGGACAAAGCACCGCGGCATGCGAGACTTCGCCGCAAAGACCGCAGCCGACGCAGGAATCGATGACCGTCGTCACCGGGTCGAGGCGCAGCGGATCAGGATTGGGCGCAATCGTCAGCGAGGGGCAGCCGGAAAGACGAATGCAGGAGCGGTCGCCCGTGCAGGTGTCGGGATCGACGCCGAAGCGCTCGCGCACCACGCGCTGCCCGTCGCCGATCGCCTTGTTGATGAGCGGACGAACGCGGCGCTGCTTGTTGAGCATGCATTCGGACTGCGCGACGATGACTTTCGGACCCTTTTCTTTCGTCGTCAGCGCCTCGCGCAATGTTGATGTCATCGCCTTCAGATCGTAGGTGCGCGTCAGCGTCCGCGCCCATTTGACGCCGACGCCGCGCACCGCCTTTTCGATGGAGTTCTGCGTCGAGCGGATCTTGCTCGGAATGTGCGAGGATAGAATGTCTTGGCCGCCCGTCGCGGCTGAATATCCGTTGTCGACCACGATGATGACGTTGTCGCTCTTGTTGAATACGGCGTTGCCGACGCTGGAGGCAAGGCCGTTGTGCCAGAAGCCGCCGTCGCCCATGATGGCGATGGTTCGCTTGCCGGATGTTGTGTTGAACGCCGCGGCGCCTGCGCCGCCGAGCCCATATCCCATGGTCGTGGCGCCGATGTTGAACGGCGGCAGAATCGAGAACAGATGGCAGCCGATGTCGCAGCTCACATGGTGCGGCCCGAGTTCGCGCTCGACGAGCTTCATTGCGGTGAAGATCGGTCGCTCCGGACAGCCCGTGCAGAAGGACGGCGGGCGGCCGTGTACTTTCCCGTCCAGCGCCGCCATCGCCGCCTTGAGGCGGTTGTCGCCCTCGGGCGAGGAACCCAGCGCTGAGACGCGTCCCGGTTCGTAGGCGCGGACGAATTTTTCCAGTCCCTGCCGCAGGACTGCGCCGGTATATTCGCCGGCCATCGGCAGCATGTCCTTGCCATGCACTTTCGTCTGCAGGTCGGCGCGACGCAGGATGGTGTTCGCCGCCAGCTCGATGAATTCCGGTTGCCCTTCCTCGACGATGAGAATCGCTTTCTTACCGGCTGCGAACCGCGCAAACTCGTCGTCGATCAGCGGATAGGTCACGTTGAGCACGTAGAGCGGCACGCGCGACGAGCCGAAGGCGTCGGCCAGTCCGGCCAGTTCGAGCGCGCGCAGCGCATTGTTGTACATGCCGCCCTGCATGACGATGCCGATGCTCGACAGGTCGCCGTCGAACATGTCGTTCATGCGGTTGTCGCGGACGAACTTCACAGCCGCCGGCCAGCGCTTCTCGACCTTTTCCTTTTCGTGCAGATAGCTCGCCGGCGGCAGGACGATGCGGTTGACGTCGCGCACCGGGTTCTCCATCGCATCGCGCAGCGTGAAGGTCGGTCGCACATTGTCCCTGGTCTTGAACCGGCCATAGACATGACAGGCGCGGATGCGGACTTCGAGCATGACCGGCGTGTTCGAAATCTCCGAGAGCTGGAATCCCTGTTCCACCATCTCGACGATCTTGGGCAGGTTGGGGCGAGGATCCAGAAGCCAGATCTGCGACTTCATCGCGTAGGCGTGGCTGCGCTCCTGCATGATGGAGGAGCCTTCGCCATAGTCTTCGCCGACGATGATCATGGCGCCGCCCTTGACGCCGCCGGACGCAAGGTTGGCGAGGGCGTCCGAGGCGACATTCGTACCTACGGGCGATTTGAACGTCACGGCGCCGCGCAGCGGATAGTTCACCGAGGCGGCGAGCGTCGCCGCCGCAGTCGCTTCGCTCGCGCTCGACTCGAAATGCACGCCGAGCCCTTCGAGAATGTCGTTCGCGTCGGCGAGCACATCCATCAGATGCGATATCGGGGCGCCCTGATAGCCCGCGACATAGGAGACGCCGGACTGCAGCAGCGCCTTGGTGATGGCGAGAATGCCTTCGCCGGCGAACTCGTCGCCATCGCCGAGATAAAGGCTTTTCACCTCTTCATGAAACGATCGTTCAGCCATTCCCGCATCCTCTGGTCGAACACGCCGCCTGTGTTGCGGCGCCGCCGCCCCTTCATTCCTGCTGCACGAGCGCCAGCACCCGCAGCGGGCTTCCCGACCCCTTCTCGATCTTCAGCGGCGCCGTGATGATGACGGCGCCAGTCGCTGGAAGCTTGTCGAGATTGCACAGGCTGGCAAGCCCGAACTTGTTCGCGCCATGCATCAGCGTGTGCGCGGGGAAGGCCGGTTCGAACGCGAACGCCTGGCCGGCGTCGGTGCCGACCGCTTCCACCCCCCAGCCATTGACGTCGCGCTCCTCCGCCAGAAAACGCACTGCGTCGGCGTTCGGGCCGGGCGTGTGCGGCCCGTCTTCCTTGGCGTTCAGGAACTGCGCGGGATCGGTCCGCTTCGACCAGTCCGTGCGCATCAGCACCCAGGCGCCGGCGGGGATTTTGCCGTTCTTCTTCTCCCAGGCGAGGATGTGCTTCGGCGTCAACAGAAACTTCTCGTCCTTGGCTGCTTCCTTGACGCAGTTGATGACGCAGGCCGGCGCAATGAAGCGCTGCACGTCGATGGTGTCGGTGTAGCCGTCCGCATAGCCTTTGCCAGTCACCCAATGAATTGGCGCGTCGAAATGCGTTCCGGTATGCTCTCCGAGCGCGATGTTGTTCCAGTACCAGGCAGGCCCCCGATCGTCGTAGTGCGAAATCTCCGAGATGGAGAAGGGGTTGGATGGCGCAAATTGCGGCGGCAGCTGGATCACCGGCGTCGACGGACGCAACGTCTGCGTCAGGTCGATGACTGCGATCTTTCGCTTGGCGATGGCCTTCGCCAGCTTGGTCAGTGAATCCTTTGACATGGGTTGTCGCCTCCTCTGTTGTTGTCGTCGCCAGTCACGCCAGCACGCGCCCTGGATTGAGAATGCCCGCCGGATCGAGCGCCGCCTTGATCGTTCGCATCAGGGCGAGCTCGGGTTCCGTCCGCGAATGCGCGAGATATGGCCGTTTCATCCGGCCGATGCCATGCTCTGCGGAAATCGACCCGCCGAACTCCGCGGTGACGGCGTACACCGCATCTTCGATGGTTTTTTTGACGTCGTCCGAATAGATCTTCGGCATCACCATGAGATGCAGGTTGCTGTCGGCGATGTGTCCGTAGAGCACGTACTGAGCGCCTGGAAACAGCGCCGGCAAGTCGCGCCGGAAGCGGTCGACGGAATCCGCCATCCGGTTGAGCGGGATCGATATGTCGAACCCGACGAGCTTTGGCATCAGCCTTCCATACTCATAGACGCTTTCGCGCAGAGCCCACAGGCGGCGGCTTTCCGCGGTGGATTTGGCGATCACCGCGTCCTCGACTGCGCCTTGCTCGTAGAGGGAGGACAGCATGGTCTCCATGACGTCGGCTTCGCCTGCAACTTGCATGCCGCCGGCCATCTCGATGAGGAGATAAAGATCGTGCTGTGGTGGAATGGGCGCATCGACGTCGATGACGGTGGTGGCGATCTCATACATTTCGCGCCACATGCCTTCGAACACCAGAAGACCTCCCGCCGCGCGATCCTGAAGAAACCGGAGCGTCGTCAGCGCTGCATCGAAATCCTTCACCGCCAGCAGCGCCGTACGCACGTCCCGCGGCCTTGGATGCAGCCCGAGCACGACGCGCGTGATTACGCCTAGCGTACCTTCCGATCCGATGAAGAGTTGCGTCCAGTCATATCCAGCGTTGTTCTTCAGCATCTTGTTCAACGAGCGGACGATCGCGCCATCCGCTTGCACCACTTCGAGGCCGAGCACGTTCCGGCGCGCCATCCCGTAGCGTAACACCTGATTGCCGCCGGCATTGGTGGCGACGTTGCCGCCGATCGAGCATGATCCTCGCGCGCCGAGATCGATTCCGCAAATGAAGCCCGCTTCCTCCGCCGCGCGTTGCACGTCTTCAAGCAAGGTTCCGGCAAGCGCCGTCAGCGTTCCACTGGACGCGTCAATCTCTTCGACGCCGACCATGCGCTCGAGGGACAACGCCACTTCGGTCGGTGCGGGATGGGCGCCGCCCGCAAGCCCGGTCATGCCGCCTTGGGTGACGACGGGCTGATGTTCGGCGTGACAGATACGGAGCGCGCGAGATACGTCTTCCACCGTTCGCGGCAGCACGAGCGCAAGAGGCGTCTCAGGCGCCATTCCCGCCGCGTCATGAGTGTTGCGCGCAGGGATATCGGCGCCGGTCTTCACGAGATCAGGTCCCAATTCAGCGCTCAGCCTTTCGACGGCGGTCGTCACGGCGCAGAATCCGAGGGTCGCGCTTCGAACAGGCAGTGCGGCGCGCCGGTCGCCGCGCACTGGACTTCCGTCGCCGTTCCCGCGCGGCCGAAGGCGAGCGTCGACGTCGCCTGCATCATGCCGACGATCGCGTGGCAAACCGGCGTATCGGACCTGCCGTAGCCGGCGGCGAAAGGGCTGTTGCGCACGGCGAGCCTGATCATGTCGTCAGTCGGCCGCTCGAAGCTCCAAATGCCCCAGCCGAGCTGCGGCGCCGTCGCAGCGATGGCGTCGAGTAGCGCCGCGGCGTCGCTGGCGCCGAGTTTCTGGTAGGCGCGCGCGCTGTCCGAGCCCTGCTCGACGATCGATTGCGCGAACGCCTGCAGCGCTTCGGCCTGCTGCGCCGGGGCGAGGCGGCGAAAAATTCCCATCAGCGCTTCCGGGCGGATGAGCATGTACCGCCGCGACTCATCGAGGATCTCGCCGCGCGCTTCATCGAAAACGAGGCGCTCGCGGAAGGAGGGAGCGCCGACGCTCATGGCGAGGCTCTCGCAACGGGAAGCTTCTCGGCGTCAACCGCGGGCGAAGGCAATTCGGCGGCGTCGCTCGCGCGCTTGAACTGCGTCGAGGCCTGGTTGAACCCGCGCATCACGATGTCGCCGTCATTGGCGGTGACCACGAGGCGAAATCCCTGCTCGCGCTTGGCGCGCGCGCCATCGGCGCTCGTGGTGAACGTGCCGCACAGCGTCCATTCCGCGCGGCAGGCCGCCTGGATTGCGGCGCAGGCCTCCTCGTGGCTCGTATCGAATTGCGGAAAAGAGCCGATCGACAAGGCAAGATCGCCCGTGCCGATGAACACCATGTCGACCCCGTCGACTGCAGCGATCTTGCGCGCGTTCTTGCAGCCTTTTTTTGTCTCGATCATCACGATGACGACAACCGCCCGGTTCATCGCGTCGACATAGTCGACGAAGTCTGTGAGCGGCCGCACGCCGCCGCCCGATCGCCTGCCCCGCGGCGGATAGTGCGCGGCGCGTATCGCCGCCCGCGCCTGCCTCGCCGTCTCGACGAGGGGTACGACAACGCCCTCCGCGCCGGCGTCGAGCGCCTGGCCGATGGCGAGGGGGCTGTTCTCGGCCACGCGCACCAGCACGGGAATGTCCGACGGCGTCGCGCCGATGGCGAGTTCGAGCGACGTGCGATCCCAGAGTCCGTGCTGCATGTCGATCACGATCGCGTCTGGCCGGCTCCTCGCCGCGAGCTCGCAAAGCGCGACGCTGCCGAGCGACAGCCAGAAGGCGCCAAGCGTTTCGCCCTTGTCGAGTCGATAGCGCAGGCTGGGGCGACGCGGATCAAACATCAGACGTCCACTCCATCATCCTCAGTGGTGAGATAGCGGCCGTCTCCATAAAGAAGGGCCTTCGGCCGCGGATGGCGCAGATGCACATC
>JBEVKO010000245.1:0-3784 GCA_040509705.1 Beijerinckiaceae bacterium | reverse complement strand
AAGGACAATGGAGGTGGATCTGACGCGCCAAAAAACATTGGCGAGCCAAAAGCTGATTGCTCATCCACCAGTTGAAGCGTTCAAACCAAGAGGGCCCTCTGAATTGCTCCGCCGCTTCAACAATGCCCTGCATATTACGATAGGGGCCGGTGGTTATGAAATGGTTAACGGGACACTCCGCGAAACAGGGCGGGTTGCGGGCCAGTCGGCGCTGGGGTGGAGTCGAAGCGGCGTTTCTTGGGGGACTTTCGCCCGCTCGATCGGCCGCTACGCGTCCGCCTTCTCCCCGCCCGCGGGGAGAAGGAGATGCGGGTCATGCGAGCGCTCCCCCTTCCCGGCCAGCGGTGAAGGAGGCGAGGCGAGAGCCGTTGCTTCCTTGTTCTGCCCCCGGACCGATGCGCTCAATTGCCGTTGTTGAGATAGCAATAGCGCTCGACGTTCATCGGAAACTGCTGCGCATAGTTTCCCCAGCTTTCGTATTTCGGAAGCTTCAACTCGCGCATCGCCGTGTCCGTGCACTTGCCCTCGTCGGCCGTCTTCTTCACCGCCTCACGCAGGTCCTGCATGTAGCCCAGCAGGTTCTGGACATCCTCCTTGGTCCCGAGCCTGCCGCCCGCATAAGGATGTCCCGGGATCATGCGATCCCAATCCATCGCCAGAACTTTCTTCAGCGAGTCCTCCCATTCGATCGGCGAGGTCGTATCCGGCAGGTTGCGGAAGAGCACGGTCTGGATCGGGATGAAATCGACCGTGAAGATCAGCTTCTCCTTCGGGAGGCGCATGACGAGGCTGTTGTCGGAATGGTTCTTGCCCACATAACGGAGTTCCAGCGTCGTGCCGCCGAGATTGATCGTTCGCGCATCGCCGACGACCTCGTCAGGCATCACGACGTCGGGCGAGGGAAACTTCTGGAGCTGGGCGCGCGCATTTCGGTGAGCAACGAAACGCGCGCCAAGATCCTTGAAGGGCTTGCCGCCCGCGATATGGTCATAGTGGCTGTGGCTATAGATGACGTACTTGATCGGCTGGTTGGTGACCTTCTTGATCTCGTCGATGTAGGTTGTCACCGCCTGCGGGCGGCGCAGGCCAATCGGGTCCGTCGCAATCACTCCAGCCGGCGTCACCACGAACATCGACTGATGTCCCTGATACCGGAAGATATAGACGTTCTCGGTTCCCTGGACTTTCGTCGTGGCGAACAGCGGCGGCGCAGGCGCGGGCGAAGGCGCAGGCGCTGGCGGGGCGGTGGTCGCCGGCGGAGAAGTCTGCGCGAGCGCGGCTCCGCCAAGTCCGATTGCAGCGGTCATCGAAAGCGCTGTGAACAGAATGCGTGACATTGATTGATCCTCCCGACGAGAAGCTATCGCGCTGGTCCAGCTTCAACCATGGCCGGAAAGCCTGCGCGGCGTGCAATTGGACAAGTCCGACTTTGCCATCACGCAAGACGAGCCGCGGCCAGCCGCGTTGTCGGAACGCCCATCGTTGACGGGGCGCCTGAACCGTATACGGTATTCATATCGCCCCCAGTTGCCGGCGCCCATGTTGCGAATTGGTCCGAAGCGTCCCGCGTCTCTCCGCCTCGCCAAGCAGGACAGTCTCAGCGAGCGCATCTATCTCGATCTGCGCAGCCGCCTGCAGCGCTGCGAGATCGGGCCTGACGCGCGCCTTGTCGACCTCGAAGTCGCCAGCGCTTACGGAACATCGCGGATGCCGGCGCGTGAAGCGCTGCTGCGCCTTGCCAACGAGGGATATCTTGTCGGCACGACGCGCGGCTTCGTGACGCCGAGGCTGTCGCTCGACGACATCCGCGACATTTTCGAGGTGCGCCGCCTTCTGGAGCCGCACGCCGCGGCCAACGCCGCGCGCGATCTCGATGACCGCGGACGCAAATGGCTGAGCGAGGCCATCAAGGAAGCGCGTGCGGCGATCCGGGAGGATGATGTCGGCCGGCTGATCCTCGCCAACATCGAGTTTCGCGCCTGCTGGCTCGGCGCGCTGCGCAATGCGCGGCTCGCCACGACGCTGGCGCGCTTCGTGGATCATGTGCAGACCGTGCGCCTCGGAACGCTGCGCGATCCCGAAACCCGCGCCGTCGTCGGGGACGGGCTTGAAGGGCTTTACGACGCCTTCATGCGCGCGGATTCAGTGGCAGCGAAGGATCGCATGGCCGCCTTCATGGCGGCCGCAGAGCAGGCGTTCTTCAGCGTCCGAAAAGCGGAAATCGAGAATGAAGAACGCGCCGCTGCGCCATCCCGCATGAACTTCGCCTGACATTCGCTATGCTGGTCAAACCGCACCCCCTTAAAGGCCCCAACCGTTTCAAACTTGGCGTGTTCTCCGCCAATGCCGACGGCGGGCTCGCGATCACCGACGTGCCAGAGCGCTGGCGCGCGGGCTGGGACGACAATCTGAACGCCGTCGGCATCGCCGATCGCGCCGGTCTCGAATTCTTCCTGCCGATTGCGCGCTGGAAAGGCTTCGGCGGCAAGAACCGGGTGCGAGAATGGTCGTTCGAGACATTCACCTGGGCCGCGGGCCTCGCGAGCGCGACCGAGCGCATCGGCCTCTTCATGACCGTGCATGTGCCTATCGTGCATCCGCTCTACGCGGCCAAGGCGCTGGCGACTGTCGATCACATCAGCAAAGGCCGCGCCGGGTTGAACATCGTGTGCGGCTGGAACCCGCAGGAATTCGCCATGTTCGGCGTGTCGCTCGGCGAGAAGGGCTATGTGCAGGCGGCCGAATGGATCGGTTTGATCGAGCGCGCCTACAGCGCGAGCCAGCCCTTCGATTTCGCCGGCGAGTACTACCAGCTCAAGGGCGTCGTGAGCCGCCCCGCGAGCGTGCAGATGCCGCGACCGGTGACGATGAACGCGGCATTCGGCGCGCCAGGCCGCGATTTTGCTGCGAAGAACTGCGACTATCTGTTCTCGACCTTCGCCGAGCTCGAAGACGGCAAGCGCCATGTCGAGGACATCCGGCAGCGCGCCACGGGCTTCGGGCGAGAGGTCGGCGTCTATACGGTGTGCCATGTCGTCTGCCGTGAAACTCAGAAGGAAGCCGACGACTATTACGAGCACTACGCCGTGGCGAAGGCCGATCACGAGGCCGTCGAAACCCATATGGCGGGGAAGAAGGAATTCTCGCGCTCGCATGACCTCGCGGCCTATGATCTCTACCGCAAGCGCTTCGCAGGCGGCGCCGGCTCCTATCCGCTCGTCGGAACGCCGGAGCGGATCGTCGACGACATGCTCAAGATCGCGGCGCAAGGCTATTCCGGAGCCGCGCTGACCTTTGTGAACTACTCCTACGAACTGCCCTTTTTCTGCGACCGAGTCCTGCCCTTGATGAAGCAGGCCGGCCTGCGCATCACGTGAGGCCGCAGATGCTCGCCAAATCACGTCAGGCCGGCGCGGCGCCCTTCAAGGAGGGCATGCGCGCACTCGTCGGAGCCGTCGCGGTCGCCGTCGCGCAGGAAGCCGACGGCTGCCCCGCGGGCCTCACTGCGACTGCGGTGTGCTCGCTCAGCGTCGAACCGCCCTCGCTCCTGATTTGCGTCAACCGTTCCTCGACAATTGCGCAAGCGCTGAGGGAAGGCGAACCATTCAGCGTCAATGTGCTTGCGGAGGATCAGCTCGACATTGCCCAGGCTTTCGGCGGGCAGAAGCCGGCGAAAGGTTCGGCGCGCTTCGCCTATGGCTCGTGGATCCGCAGCGCGCATGATGTGCCCCTGCTCATGGATGCGCGCGTCAGCTTCGAATGCGTGGTGGAAAAGGTGATGGAC
>JBEVKO010000244.1:0-3773 GCA_040509705.1 Beijerinckiaceae bacterium | reverse complement strand
CACGCGGCGCGAAGCCTATATGCGCGCAGTGGCGGACGGACGCGAGCCCAGCGAATTTCGGCCGCTGTCATCGGCGCCCGCGGCGCGCTGGAGCCATGGCGCGCCGACGCATATGGCGGCCGGCGCCGGCATGCCCTGCCTTGCCGAGCCTGCGAGGGGCGACTTCGCCGGCGCCTGGTCATGCCAGGCGGGGCTGCAGTGCCAGACCATCGCCGCCAATGCGAAAACCCCCGTGACATTCGGACAATGCCTGCTGGCCGACGACAAGAAGCTGTTCTCCGGCCACCCTTGTCTCGTCGGCGACATCGTCAATGGTCCGGTTCCCTACAACGACAAGTTTTCGATCACGCGGCAAATCAACAGTTTCGCGCCGAAGCCGACGCGCATCGCGTTCAATTGCCGACCGCCGAAGATCGGCGTGCCGGCGGGAATCGCCTACCGCCAATGCACGGAGGACGACCGCAACTTCGCGGGATTCAATGGACGAACCCCGCCGGCGGAGATTTGCGGTCTGGCGGGCGGAAAACTCTTCGACGACTGCGTCGCCACCAACAATTTCAACAAATGCCTCAAGGCGAGCGTGGTGCGCGGCAATCGCCCGACCTGCGGCCGCGACATCTTCTGCCGCGAGGATTTCATGTGCCAGGGATTTCCGGACGATGTTCCGGTGCTTGAGAAGGCGAAGGGCTACGGCTTCTGCTCGCCGACCTATTTCCTGTTCCAGATGCGGATCGACGGGCACCCCGATCCAATGAAGAAGGTGTGACGGACCGTGAAGCGTCCAGCCGCCATGACAGATCAATCGCCATCGGAAATTCTGTCCGCCGTCGCCGACGGCGTGCTGACGATCAGGCTCAACCGCCCGAAGGCGCGCAACGCGTTGACCTATGCGATGTATGAAGGCGTCGCAGCGCTCTGTTCGGACGCGGCGACGCGCGACGA
The DNA here is from genome assembly GCA_040509705.1 of Beijerinckiaceae bacterium. Classification (GTDB taxonomy): domain Bacteria; phylum Pseudomonadota; class Alphaproteobacteria; order Rhizobiales; family Beijerinckiaceae; genus Terrirubrum. The sequence goes on along the minus strand of JBEVKO010000244.1, from coordinate 2,831 downwards.
CGTGCGCGCCATCATCCTGGCCGGCGACGCGGCTGCGTTCGCCGCCGGCACAGACATCGCGCTCTTCCGCGACGTGCGGACCGCAGAGGACGCGAGCGCCTATGAGGCGAGGATCGAGCGCGTCTTGCAAGCGATCGAGGACTGCCCGCGACCGACAATCGCCGCGATTTCCGGCGCGTGCGCCGGCGGCGGCGCCATGCTCGCGGCGTGCTGCGACTTGCGCATCGTCACACGCGAGGCGCGCATCGGCTTCCCAATTGCGCGAACGCTCGGCAACTGCCTGTCCATCGCGAACTATGCGAGGCTCGAGAGCATCGTCGGCGCGGCGCGCATCAAGGACATGGTCTTCACCGCGCGCCTGATCGACGGCGAGGAGGCGAAGGCGGCGGGGTTCGCCAACGAGGTCGTCGTCGACCATGCCGCGCTGACCGCCCGCGCCGCCGAACTGGCGAAGCTGATCGCGACGCACGCGCCGCTCACCATGGCGGCAACCAAGGCTTCGCTGCACCGCCTGCGCCGGAGGGCCGCGGAGGTCGACGGCGGCGACCTTGTCGCTATGTGCTACACGAGCGACGATTGCCGCGAGGGCATGGAGGCCTTTCACGCCAAGCGGCCGCCGAAATGGACCGGGCGATAAGCCGTTCAGCCGCCGTTCAGCGCAAACTGCTTCATACGCGGAAGCCCCGTAAACCCGGCGGCGTAGGGAGGAACCGATGGCGCAGGCCGCCGAAATGCACATCTACCGGGACAACTGGGCGTTCGACGAGAGGGTGTGCCCTTGCGATGCGCATCTCATGGACTTCATCGCGGATCGCAACATTCGCAACGCCGCGATCTACCATTTCGGCACCGGCGGACATCATCTCGTGGGACAGCGCTGCCTTGAAGACGGGCGCAACAACAGCGTCCTCGGCATTACGGCGTCGCCGACGGAGTATGAGGAGTATGTCAAGCTCATCATCGCCAATCCGAAGCTCGCCGGGGCCTATGTCGCGTATTTCGGCGACATCTACATGCTCAACGAGACGCTGCTGCCGGAATTCGATCTCGCAACTCTTTTTCATTCGCGCGAGTTCCGCACCGAAAAGAACGACGCCTATGGCGCGCTCACGGATCTCGACGTGATGAAAATTCTCGCGCGCCGGCTGAAGACGAACGGCTTCATGCTGTTTTACACCGGCTCATTCGCCTATGACACGGCGATGGGCGACATCGCCAAGCTCGCGGCCACAGGCGCGGTCGAGGAGATCGGATTGTTCAAGACGCTGCGCGTCTTCAGGCGCACTTCAAAGGCGATCTGACCCGTCTGGCGACTTGTCCGCCGAGCGGTCGAGAAAACGAAAGTAGATCGGGATGAAGAAGCCGATCCCCATGAAGCGCAGGATGTGGTGGGCGGCGACGTAGATCGGATCGTAGGCTAGGGAAATCGAGAGTAACGTCATCGCCTCGACGCCTCCCGGCGCAAAGGCGAGCAGGGCGGCGCCGGGCCTCACGCCGACCAGCAGTCCCGCCGTGAACGCTCCGGCCGCCCCGACAAAGACGGAAATGACGAAGCTCGCAACGCTCGCGGCGGCGTAGCGGCCGACGGCGCGCCAGGTGATGCCGCGAGTTCGCGTGGCTATCATCACGCCAATCAGGACAAAGCCGAGGATCGCGACGGGTGCGGGCATCTGCCCGTGCGCCCAGCCGGCGCCATGCAGCACCGCGCCGAAAATCGCGGCGCCAAGCATGGTGGACGCGGCAAGCTTCATCCAGCCGAAGACGATGCTGCAGATGAATCCGCCAGCGAGCATCAGGAGGAGCGTGATCTCGTTCATGGTCGGCGGGCCGATGATGGGCGCGGGGCCTGCGCCTTCCAGCCAACCGATCACGCCGGGCAGAAGCGCGACGATCACGAACAGGCGCATGGTCTGCACGACGGCGATGCCGACGACGTCGCCGCCGCGCGCCGCCCCGATGCTGAGAACCGCCGACAAAGCGCCTGGCGCCGCCGCCAGAATGGCGTCCTCGCGGTTCCAGCCATGGAAGCGGGAGAGCCAGATCGAGGAGAAATAGACCGTGGCGAGGATGCTGATTCCAAGCACGAGAAAGCTGAGCGGCGCCTTCGACATCAGCGCGACAGTGTCCGGCGTCACGCTGGCGCCCATGGTTGCGCCGGCGAGAAGCAGCGCAAAATCGCGCAGCCAGTCGGGCATCACCGGCAAGGGGCGCACGAGCGCCGACATCATGGCGCCGAGCATCCCGCCCGATATCCATGGCGCGGGCAGACCGATCAAGGTGAAGAGAAATCCGCCGAAGAGCGCGCCCAGAAACGCCGGCGCCAGTTCGAGCAACGGGCGAAGATGCGCGGCGTGTCCGATCATTTCTCAGCGACGCAGGGTCATCGGGCCATCAAGCAAGAAGCGTCATGCGAGAAACATCATGCGAGGAACCTGGCGATGCGTTTCGCCGCTTCCTCGATATCCTCGGTGCGGCGCGCGAAGCACAGGCGCAGATATTTTTCGCCGCCAAGGCCGAACGCCGTGCCGGGCGCGAGGCCGACCGCCTGCTGGTCGATGAGCGCCTTCGCGAGCGCCGTCGAATCTTCATATCCGTCCACGGCGAGAAACAGATAGAACGCGCCCTCGGTGCGCGCAAACGACACGCGATTGGACGAGCCAAGAGTCGATTCAAGCACATCGCGATTGTGCTTGGCGCGCGCGACCTGATGATCGAGGAACCCTTCTCCCCGATCGAGCGCCGCAATCGCCGCGCGCTGCATGAAGGCGGCGACGCCGGACGTCGAGTACTGGATGAGATTCTCGATCACCGGGCCGAGCTCCGGCGGCGCC
>JBEVKO010000243.1:0-5245 GCA_040509705.1 Beijerinckiaceae bacterium | reverse complement strand
CCCCGTATCGAACCTCAATCGGCGGCGTGTCGATATCCTCGATGAAATGCAAGAAACCTGCCGTCTCTCCCGCCGCCGCCTTGTCGCCGACGACGTGCCTCGGCTCAAACAACCCGCCGCGCGGCGCAAAGGCGTAGCAGGACGCGTCCTTGACCATCATGTGGCGCGTGGCGGGCGAACCGTCGCGCTGGCTCGTGTCGGGCTTCCCTTCAAGAACGCCGAAATGTTTCAGCACGTTGCGCACGCCGCGCTCGGCGATGCGCACCCCCTCGACATTGACGCGGCCCCAGCCGCCGAGTTCGGTGCCGATTGAAATGATGCCGCGCCGCTCGACGCATGAGGTGAAGGTTGCGCCCTCGTCGACGCCCCAGAAGACAGTGTTGAACGGCGCGCCGAATGCGGCCGCAGCAGCCATCGTCTTCTTCCGCATCTCGGCGCTGGGAAGATAGTGCATGTTTGTCGAGAGCGCCGAGTCGCCGGAATGGCCGGCCGTGTGAAGGTCGACGGAGACGTCGGCGTGCGGCAACACCACGCTGTCCATGAAATGCGCCAGCATCTGCGAGAACGTGCCGCGCGGGTCGCCCGGAAAGCAGCGGTTGAGGTCGCGATCGTCGACCGGCGACAGCCGCGTGTCGTTCATCACGGCCGGGACATTGACCGCCGGCATCATGATGACGCGTCCTTGGATCTGTTCCGGTTTCAGCGCCTGCGCCAGGCGAGAAACGGCGATCGGGCCTTCATATTCGTCGCCATGAACGCCGCCCGTGAGCAGCACCGTCGGCCCCGAGCCGTTCTTCAGCACGATGATCGGTATCTGGACGACGCCCCAGCCCGACGTGTTGCGAGACAAGGGCGCCCGCAGATAGCTCGCCTGCCGACCCGCCCGATCAAAGTCGATTTCGCAGCGAATGCGGCTCGGAACAGCCTCGCCCATGCCGCGCTCCTTCACTTGCCCCAGCAATCGTATGATTGTATACGATCATACGACAAGTCACGAGAGCCTGACATGGCCGAACCGACCCGCGCCCAGCCGCCGCCGGCAGCGGCGGCCGGCGAACCACCCGAATGGCGTCCCCTGCAGCCGCAAAGGCTGGTCGACCTCGTCATCGAGGCGCTGATCAGCCAGGCCGCGCGCGGCGCCGTGCTGCCGGGCGACCGCATCGTGGAGACCGAACTGGCGCGCAAGCTCGGTATCAGCCGCGTGCCGGTGCGCGAAGCGCTGCGGCTGCTCGAAAGCCAGGGCATCGTTCTCAACGAGCCTTACAAGGGCATCCGGCTCCAGCCCGTCACCAATCGGCGGGTGCATGATCTCATCGAGGCGCGCACCGCCCTTGAGACCAGCGCGGCGCATCGCGCCGTCGCCAACGGACACAACCGGGGCGCCTGGCTCGAACCGCTTCGCGCGGCTGTCGCAGAAATGGATCTGATGGCGGCGCGCGGCGATTCATATGGACTTGCCGCCGCCGATACGGCGTTTCATCGCGCCCTGTGCCGGCTCGGCGGCAACAGCGTCGTTCTCGACCTGTGGGAGACGCTCGCGCGCCAGTCGACGATCATTTTCGGATTGGCGACGCTCGGAAAGCCGATGCCGGCGATCGTTGAGGAACACCGCGACCTGCTTGCCGTGTTCGAACGCGGCGACGACCGGGCGATCGCCGAGACGCTGCACCAGCATATCACCGTCATGAATCTCGCCGTCGACTATGAGGCGATCCTCGCTGCGCGCCGCGCCGAGCGGGACGCCGTGCGGCAGGCCGCGCAATAACAAAAGAGGAATCTCCGGATGACGTCGCAACCAAGGTCCGCGCTGTCTCCCATGCGCATCACGCGCATCGAGGCGGCGCCGTTGTTCGGCGAGAGCCCGAAGGGCGGATGGTCGGCCGAAATCAAGCCGGAAGATTCAATCCACGCGCTGATCGCCGTCCACACCGACGCGGGCGTCACCGGATATGGCAGCGTCTTCACCGATGGCCGACTCGCGGAGGCGGGTCTGCAGGTTCTGCGGCCGCTCTTCATCGGCGAAAACGCGCTTGAGCCCGAGCGCGTCAGCGAGAAGCTGCACCAGAACACGTTCTGGATGGGACGCGGCGGGACGCTGACCCACACGATCAGCGGCATCGACATCGCTCTCTGGGACATTCTCGGCAAGGCGACGGGCATGTCGGTCGGCCGTTTGCTCGGCGGCGTGCATCGCACGCGCGTGCAGCCCTATTGCTCGCTTCTGATGGAAGAGCCGGACGGCATGCGCGCGGTGATCTCCGACTACCGGGCGCGCGGCTTCACGGCGTTCAAGATCGGTTGGGGTCCGTTCGGCCGCGCGATGGACAGGAAGCTCGACGAAGCGATCGTGAAGGCGGCGCGCGACGCCGCGGGGCCGAAATCGAAGCTCTTCGTTGACGCCGGCGCCAGCGACGCCTTCTGGCCGCATGGGCTGAAATGGGCGATGAACACCGCGCAGATGCTCGCCGACTACGATGTCGGCTGGTTCGAGGAGGCGATGCGGCCCGACGCCATCGACGACTTCCGCCATCTGCGCGAGGTCAGCCCGGTGCCGATTGCTGGCGGCGAAGTGTTGACGCGCCGACAGGCGTTCATACCGTGGCTGGTGAAAGGTGCGCTCGACATCGTGCAGCCCGATGTAACCAAAGTCGGCGGCATCAGCGAGCAGCGCCGCATCGCCTGGATGGCCTATGACTTCGGGGTGAAATACATTGGCCACGGCTGGAACACGGCGCTCGGAGTGGCAGCCGACCTGCAACTCGCATCCGCCTTCCCGGATTGCGATCTCGTCGAGTTCATCGGCGGAAGTCCTTATGTCGACGGCATACTGAAGGAGCCGTTCAAGCTCGACTCCGACGGCTTCCTCGCGATCCCCGATGCGCCCGGCCTCGGCGTCGAGCTCGATGTCGAAAAGCTCGCGCGCTACACGCCGAACCCGCGCGCTTTTTTTGCATGACGATGGGTCGGCGGGCCGCGTCCTGACGGCTTTGTCTATTATTGTGCGCAATGGCGCCAATGGTTGACGATCCGGAAAGGGACGCATTGCGGCGCCTCACTTGCAATCTCGTTTCGCACTGCGAATGGGCTTGCCGAGCGGGACGCGAGCGTGCGTTACTGCCAGCACGATGGCGCCCTGTGCGCCATTTGGTTTGGACCTTGGGGAGGAGACCGCCATGACCACCAGCCGCCGCAGATTCACTCAATCCGCTCTCGCAGCCACCGCGCTGGCGGGCGCTCCGGCCATTGGCCGCGCGCAGACTGCGCCGCCGGTATCGCGCACCATCCGCGCCGTGCTGCATGGCGATCTGCGCGTGTTCGATCCGGTGTGGACGACCGCGAACATGACGTCCTATCACGCGCACATGGTCTACGACACGCTGTTCGGTCTCGACGAACAATCGCGGCCGCAGCCGCAGATGGTCGGCAAGCATGGGCTTTCGGACGATCGGAAGACCTATACGTTCGAACTGCGCGACGGCCTGAAATTCAGCGACGGAACGGCGGTGACGGCGCGCGATTGCGTCGCATCGATCCGCCGCTGGGCGGCGCGCGATGGCGCGGCTCAGCACATGTTCCTGCGCGTCGCCGACACGCCCGTGAAGGACGACAAGACCTTCCAGATCGTGCTGAAGGAGCCGTACGGACTGGTGCTCGACAACATGGCTAAGACCGGCACCAATGTGCTTTTCGTCATGCGCGAGAAGGAGGCGCAGACCGATCCGATGCAGCAGATCCAGACCATCATCGGGTCCGGCCCCTTCACATTCAACCAGGGCGCGATGGTCCAGGGCCAGCGTTACGTCTACGACAAGAACCCGAACTATGCGCCGCGCTCCGAGCCGGCGTCGTTCAGCGCCGGCGGCAAGGTCGTGAAGGTGGATCGCGTCGTCTATGAGAACATCGCCGACGAGGCGACGGCCATCGGCGCGATCAAGGCCGGCGAGATCGACTTCATCGAATTTCCGAACGTCGATCTCCTCAGCCAGCTCGACGGCGATCCGGCGATCAAGCAGGACGTTCTCAACAAGCAGGGGAACATGGGCTGGTGCCGCATGAACTTCCTGCATCCGCCCTTCAACAATGTGAAGGCGCGTCAGGCGATGCTTCACCTCATCCATCCGACAGATGTGATGAAGGCGACCTATGGCGATCCGAAATTCTTCCGCGGCTGTGCGGCCCTGTTCGGCTGCGGCAATCCGATGGAGAACGACGCCAACACTGAATGGTTCAAGGGCGGGCAAAACTTCGCCAAGGCGCGCCAGCTGATCAAGGAATCAGGTTACGACGGACGCCCCGTCGTCGTCCTGCAGGCGACCAACATCGCCTATATGAACAACGCCGCGACACTGATCTCGCAATGGATGAAGGAGGCGGGATTCAATGTGTCGACGCAGGCGTCGGACTGGGGCGGCGTCGTCACGCGCCGCGCGGTGAAGGCTGCGCCCGACCAGGGCGGCTGGAACATCTTCCTCACTTCCGCTTCGACCTACGCGTACGGCAGCCCGATTGGCCTCGTCGGCCATGCGGCGACCGGCGAGAAGGGCTGGTTCGGCTGGCCCTCCGACGAGAAGCATGAGCAGCTTCGCGACAAGTGGGCGGCGGCGCCGACTTTCGAGGAGCGCAAGGCGGTCGCCCGCGAAATCCAGGAGAACGCCTGGAACTTCGTGCCGCACGCCTATTTCGGCGCCTGGTTCCAGCCATCCGCGCTGCGCAACCTGAAGGGCATGATCGGCATGCCCGAAGTGATTCCGTTCTGGAACGTCGAGAAGACGGCGTGACGGCCGCTGAACGGCGACCGCAGATTTCGTACGGCGCGCCACGGCGCGCCGTACGCTTCACCGCGGCGGCGCCTTCAGCGCACGCAGCGTAAGGCGTCCGGCGCGTGTTGGCCTATATCACCCGGCGATTGCTCTCGACGCTGATCGTGCTGGCGATCGTCGGCGTCTTTGTCTTTCTCCTGTTGCGCCTGTCGCCGGGCGATCCGGCGGCGATCATCGCGGGCGACAATGCAACTGAGGATCAGATCGCCAAGATCCGGGGGCTTCTCGGACTCGATGATCCGCTGATCGTGCAGTTCTGGCGTTGGGCATGGCGGGTGCTGCAGGGCGATCTTGGCATTTCGATCTTCTCGAACACGCCGGTGCTGGAGCTTGTTCAGCAGCGCATCGGCCCGACGGTGTCGCTCGCACTGACCACGCTCGTCGTCGCGGTGTCGATCGCCATCGTCGCCGGCGTGTTCTCCGCG
>JBEVKO010000242.1:0-7033 GCA_040509705.1 Beijerinckiaceae bacterium | reverse complement strand
CCGTGGAGCTTCGGCGGTCCGGTGAGCTCGATATTGCCTTCCTCGTGCAGCTCGCGCGCCAAGGCTTGCAGCAGCGTCTCGCCGGCTTCGACGCCGCCGCCGGGCAGATGCCAGCCCTTCGTATAGGAATGTCGTACGAGAAAGACGCGGTTGTCGCCATCGATGACAATGCTGCGCGTGCCGAGCGTCATGCCCCGCACCAACCTCGCCCATACATAGCCGAGCGTATAGAGGAACGGAATCGGCGCCTTTTCTTCGGGGTGGCTCATCACCGGCGTATGATGTCACGCGCCCAGACAGCGCGATAGCACATCGATCTCAGCCGTCGAGCCCGAGCGCCGCGCGCAGGCGGCGATCATAGCCATAGATGTCGTCGCGCTGCTGCAGTCGACCCAGTTCGTCGACATGAGCGGTGAAGTAAGTCAGGTGTATCTGCAGCTTCTGCTCCATCCTCACAGACTGCTCGCCGCGTCCGACCAGGCTGCGGACGCGGCCTTCAGTCCAGCCGCGATCCTTGCCAAGGACGATCTCGGCGAGCCGGAAGGGCTGGTCGACGCGCACGCACCCGTGGCTGAAGGCGCGACGGTCAGAGCCGAACAGGTGACGCGTAGGCGTGTCATGCAGATAGACCGCATGCCGGTTCGGAAACATGAACTTGATGTGGCCCAGCGCGTTGCGTTCGCCCGGCGGCTGGCGCACGGAAACCTGCCCACCCCGCCGAGTGACTTCGTAGCCGCGGCGCTCGGCATAGGTCGGATCGCTCGCGAGCTTCGGCAGGAATTCTTTTTTCAGGATCGAGGGCGGCACGAACCAGGACGGATTGACGACGAGAAATTGCATCGTGTCGGAAAAGATTGGCGTCGGCGTATCCGGCCGTCCAACGATAACGCGCGCCTGATGCTCGATCGCGCCTCCATGAACCACGCGCACCATGTATTCGGGAATGTTGACGATGAGATGCCTGTCGCCAAGTTCGCGCGGGAGCCAGCGCCAGCGCTCCATGTTGGCGATGATGTCGGCTTGCACACGCGGCGTCGAAGCCGCCGACAGCGCCGCGACGGTCCGACGCGTCAGCTGACCGTTGGCCGTCAGGCCCCGCGCTCGCTGAAAGCTTGTGACGGCCTCCGCAACCGCCTCGTCATACGTGAAATCGCCCTGTGGCGCGACTTTCAGCCGTTCGCGCACCAGTGCGACGCGTGCGTCGCTCATGCCGACGCGCAGAACTGGTCCCTGAGGAATTGAGACTGCTGCAATTCGCTCGGCGCCTGTTCGCGCTTCGCGCAACTTGGCGCGCAAAGCGCGATATCCCTCATGCGGCGGATTGAACATTTGCAGCGTTGAGCCCGCATCCCGCGCGGCGGAGAGCATGTGCAACGCTTCGCCTGGAGCCGGAAGATCGAGCGTCGGATCGATGAGACTGGACAGGCGCCTCGCATCTATCCGTCCGCCACGCGCATCGCGCGCATACATCACTGCGGCGACCGACAGGTTAAGTTCAAGCGCGGCAAGCGCAGCGGGACCAGCGTCCGCATCTAGCCCCGCGACGGCATAGGTCGACGGCTCGAGCCCGTCTTCATCCGCACGCAGCAGCCGGGCGACGACCCCGCGGCCGGACACGTTCAGCCCGTCCGCGCCGACGAACAGCGGCGCATGATTGCGCTGCGCATAGAATGCAACGATGTCGTCGCGCAGGGCGCGCGACAGTCGCGGATGGGTAAGTGCGCCGTCCTGGTCGATCCGCGCCCTGATGGCGTCTGCAAGCGGGACACGCAGATCGGCAGGCTGAAGCGATGCAGCGCGGCCGCTGCCGGGCGCCTCGATGACGACCGTGACGTCTGGCAGCGATGGCGGCGCAATATACGGCCCGTTGCGAAGCGCTGGCGCTTCCGCGGTCGTCGCCGCGCCGACCGCGTCGGAAATGGGCGCCGGCGTTGCTTCGGCAAAGGGCTGGGGTGCGGGCGTGTCGATAACGACCATCACCTGCGGAAGATCCGGCGGATGAATGGTCGGCTCGCCCGCAGTCCTTTCGCCGCTTTCCGCCTCCGGCTTCGCATAGGGGGGTTGCGGGATTGGCTCAATAGTGACGATGACGGGAGGAAGATCGGGCGCAGCAATGTCGCGCCCGGGTTCCGGACGCGGGAGCTGTGACGTGCGCACAGACTGCCGCGCTGGCTCGAATGAGCCGTGGGGGGCCTGGACTTCGAATCGTCCGGCGGGAGTCGGCTGCGCGACTGCCGGCGCACATGCGCCTGCTGCAAACAGGGCCACTGTCGCGAATGAGCGGCGGCACGCCATGAATATTAAACCCCCGGGAATCACGCAGGACAGCAAACCGCCCGATTGTCAGCAATTAGTGAACATTGATCAAGGTCGGCAGGCTGTGCGCCATCGCACCGACGCAGAAAGGGGGCCGCACGTGACCGTTGCGCCACACATAGTGGGGAGGCGCCGCAGCTCGGTCAGGCCGCCTCCCCCGCCTCCTTCGGCACGACATCCTCGAGGCCGTATTCTTTGAGCTTCCTGTAAAGCGTCGATCGACCGATCCCGAGACGCCGCGACACCTCGGTCATATTGTTGCGATAGAAGCGTAACGCGAAGCGGATCATGTCCTCTTCGACGGCCTGCAGCGTGCGCATGTCGCCCGTATCCGTGACGAGGGTTAAAGCGTTTGGATCACGCACCTCGACGCGCACGATCTCTCGTTCAATCGTCGGCGCTGGAGACGAGCGCTCGATAGGAGGCACCCGCACTTCAAATCCATCGACATGCGCCGCAACTTGCGGAAACTCGGCCACGGAAAGTTCGTCGCCATCGCTCAGCACGACGGCGCGGAACATCGCATTCTCCAGCTGGCGAACGTTTCCGGGCCAATCGAAGTTGCGCAGCAGCGCTGTGGCCTCAGGCGTGATGGTGCGAATCTTTCGGCCCTCTTCCGCCGCAAATCGTGCGGCGAACATCCGCGCGAGTTTGGGAACGTCATCGCGGCGCGCGCGCAGCGGAGGGATGGTGATCGGAAAGACGTTGAGTCGATAGAACAGATCCTCGCGGAATCGTCCTTGCTTCACCAGTTCGATAAGATTGCGATTGGTCGCCGAGATAAGTCTGATGTCGACGCGGACCGGCTTGCGCGCGCCGACTGGATCGACCTCGCCTTCCTGAATGGCGCGCAGCAGCCTAACCTGCGCATCGAGCGGCAATTCGCCGATCTCGTCGAGGAAAAGCGTGCCGCCATTGGCTTCCACGAATTTACCCGCATGCTTTTCGGTGGCGCCGGTGAACGAACCCTTCTCGTGACCGAAGAGAACGCTTTCGACGAGATTCTCGGGAATGGCGCCGCAATTGACGACGATGAACGGCTTGCCCTTCCGATCGCTCGTGCCCTGGATGGCGCGAGCGACAACTTCCTTTCCGACGCCGGACTCGCCTTCGATCAGCACCGGGATGTTGGACTTCGCGGCGCGCTCGCCGAGCCTGATGACGCGCTCCATGTCGGCGCTGCGCGTGACGATGTCCTTGAACGTCATCGTGCCCGACTGGCGGCGCGACATGCGGCGGATCTCAGTCTCAAGCGCATCGACCCTGAGCGCGTTTTTGATCGAAACCTGCAAGCGCTCCGCGCCGACGGGCTTCACCACGAAATCCGTCGCGCCGGCCCGCATGGCGGAAATCACCGTCTCGATCGAACCGTGCGCAGTCTGGACGATGACTGGCGTTTCGACGCCGCTCTCCCGCATGCGCCCGAGGACGCCCATACCGTCGAGGTCCGGCATGACGAGATCAAGAATAGCGAGGTCGATGTGCGGATCGGAGGTGGAAATCGCCGCCAGCGCCTTGTCGCCGCCATCGACGCAGATCGCATCATAGCCGAATCGCCGGATCATGGCTTCGAGCAGACGCCGCTGCACCGGATCATCGTCTGCAATCAATATGGTCAGCGGCATGTCGCCCTCGGCTTGTCCCGTTTCGGGTCATGCTTGAGGGGTCCGGGTAAATGGGTTGTTAATGATGCGCCCCGGTTTTGAAAAAAGACCCTCGCCGACGGCATGTAAAGCAAGTTTCGGCCCGCCAGCGACAAAGCTTCCCCAAAACAATCGCATTGTCGGCTCGCTTCGATCCCGTTTGGGTGTGCGACCTTGGCGGACTGGAATTCTCTCTCGAGCGACCGCGCGACCGGCAAGACGCGTTCGGACTCCGCGGCTGATTCGCGCCGCGAGGTTGAAGCCATGGCGTGGTTGCCCCATATGGCCGGGGCCTGCTTCCTCCAGCACAAGTTCGAACCCGAGCAATGACGAGCCTCTCGCCGACGCCGCCAAGGTCCGCCGAATCTGGCGCTCTTGGACATCTGCCGGAATGGGACCTCAGCGGCCTCTATCCGGCGCCTGATTCACCCGCCTTTGCGGCCGATCTCGTCCGCGCTGCGTCCGAATGCGCAGCCTTCGCGGCCGAATGGAAGGGAAAGCTGGCGACGATCGCCGGGGCGCCGAAGGCGTCCGAAAAGCTGGCGAAGGCGGTTCGGGCCTACGAGGCGATCGAGGATCGGCTGGGCCGCCTCATGTCCTATGCTGGCCTCGTCTATTCCGGCGATACGACGGACCCCGCGCGCGCCAAGCTCTATGGCGATACGCAGGAGAAGCTCACGGCCATGAGCTCAGAACTTCTCTTTTTTACGCTGGAGCTCAACCGGATCGACGATGCGCTCATCGAAGCTGCGGCGTCGGTCGAGCCGCTCGCCCATTATCGTCCCTGGATCGACGATGTGCGGAAGGAAAAGCCCTATCAACTCTCCGACGATATCGAGCGGCTGTTCCACGAAAAGTCCGTGACCGGTCGCGTCGCCTGGAACCGCCTGTTCGACGAGACCATCGCCGGCCTGCGCTTCTCGATCGGCGGCGAGGAAATGGCGATCGAGCCCGCGCTCAATCTGCTGCAGGACTCCGATGAAGCGAAGCGACGCGAGGCGGCGGATGCGCTTGCGGCCGTCTTCAGGCGCCACCTCCGCACCTTCACGCTGATCACCAACACGCTCGCCAAAGACAAGGACATTTCAGATAGGTGGCGCGGCTTCGGAGATATTGCGGCGTCGCGCCATCTTTCGAACCGCGTCGAACCGGAGGTGGTCGACGCGCTGGTGAGCGCGGTGCAGGCGGCCTACCCTCGTCTGTCGCATCGCTACTACAAGTTGAAAGCGAAATGGTTCGGACGCGACGCGCTCAATCACTGGGACCGCAATGCGCCGCTGCCTCGCGTCGAGCAGCGCACAATTTCATGGACCGAAGCAAAAGGAACTGTGCTCGACGCCTATGCTTCCTTTTCGCCACGCATGGCCGACATCGCTCGTCGGTTCTTCGATGAGAAATGGATCGATGCGCCGACGCGGCCAGGCAAGGCGCCCGGCGCGTTCGCGCATCCGACCGTGCCTTCCGCACATCCCTACGTTCTGTTGAACTATCTCGGCAAACCGCGCGACGTCATGACGCTGGCGCACGAACTCGGCCATGGCGTCCACCAGGTGATGGCCGCTCCCAATGGCGCGCTGATGGCGCCGACGCCGCTGACGCTCGCCGAGACCGCTTCGGTCTTCGGCGAAATGCTCACCTTCCGAAAGTTGCTGGCGCAAACCGTCGATCAGAATGCGCAACGCGCGCTCCTCGCCGGCAAGGTCGAGGATCTGATCAACACGGTGGTGCGTCAGATCGCCTTCTACACCTATGAGCGACGCGTCCATGCGGCGCGCAAGGAGGGAGAACTTACTGCCGAACAGCTATGCGACATTTGGCTATCGGTGCAGGGCGAGAGTCTCGGCCCCGCGATCAAGATCGGCCCTGGATATGAGACGTTCTGGACCTACATTCCGCACTTCATTCATTCGCCCTTTTACGTGTACGCCTACGCGTTCGGCGACTGCTTGGTGAATTCACTCTACGGAGTCTATGAGAGATCCGATCCGAAGTTCGTCGAGAACTACTTCGCGCTACTGTCGGCAGGCGGAGGCAAGCCATATGGCGAGCTTCTCAAGCCGTTTGGCCTTGACGCGCGCGATCCGGATTTCTGGAGCATCGGGCTTGGCATGATCGAGCGATTGATCATCGAACTCGAAGGTATGGAATAAGAAGACGATTTGCACAGAACGCGCCACGCGCCTTCTCGCTCACGCACCAGGCTCCGCGCAGCAGCCTGCGGCGGACCGCAAATGGCTTGCGGAAGCCCCGCCCGCGCAAGCATGAACGCCGTCGCCGCAAGGTTGCTGGCGAATCGTAGACGCGCAAGTACGCTGATGAACTGCGCCGGGAACTGACTGGAAGTGTGGGAAAGCGCCTAATGCAACGTGGGAGGCGGCGACATACCCATCCTTATCTTGGCGATTTCATCCTTCAACAAAAGCTTCCGTCTCTTCAATTCTGCGATCTGGAGATCATCGGTGGAAGGGTGGGCTAGAGCATCTTCAATCTCGCGCTCGATAGTTTGGTGACGTTTCTCGAGTTCTGCGAGATGGGCTTGCAGGGACATGGGCACCTCCATGTTTGTCCGCAACGGAATTGTGACATGGTCTTTGTGGCGAGTCGAAGGAATTCCTTTGCCGCGGCGCACAATTCGCGAATCGGGACTCTTTTCCTGCGATCGAACTTGAACGGCGCGCGTGCTGGCGCATACTCATCGCGCCAACATTTCAGCGGACGGCGCATGCGGGTCATACTCGACGACACGGAACGGGCGAAATTTGAAGACGAGCTTGGCCGATTGAAAGAGGAGCACCGCGATCTCGACGCCGCGATCGATGCGCTGGAGCGTTCCGGACTGTCGGACCAGTTGCAGGTTCAGAGGTTGAAGAAGCGAAAGCTTTCGCTGAAGGATCGCATGATCCGCCTTGAGGACATCCTCACGCCGGACATCATCGCCTGAGGCGCGAAATTCAGGCCGCCTTGCGCTGCGCGCGACGCGTCGACTTGTCCGCGTAAAGCCGAGTATCGGCGAGCGTCAATGCGGCCTCCGCAGTCATGGCGCCGCCAAGTTCCGCCACGCCGATCGACGCCGC
>JBEVKO010000241.1:0-14822 GCA_040509705.1 Beijerinckiaceae bacterium | reverse complement strand
CCGTCCGGTCGAGCTTGTCGGCCAGCTGTCTCACTTGCGCCTGCAGTTCGTGGAACTGCGCTGCATTGGTCTGCTCGGATCTCGCCGCTTCGATGCGGTCCGCGAGCGAACTGATCATGGCTTCGACGCCAGTGAGATCGGGCGCCGAGACGCGCAGCTCACTGTCGAAATCGAACGGGCGATTCTTGACGTCGTCGAGCTTCGCTTCCAGCGCCAGCAATTGATGCTCGATTTTCGCCACTGCGGACGCCGGCGCGATCTCGCGCGCCATGTTGCGCATTTCCGCTGCGAGCCCTTCAAGCTGGCTGCTGTCGATTGCGGTGGCCGGCTCGGCTTCAAGACGATCAAAGCGCTGCGCGAGCGCCTTGACGTGGTGTTCGAGCCCTTTCAGCGCATCGATCTGGTGACGCAGACCGGTTACGGCGTCGCGATCGTCGCGGCGCGTATGCGCATCGAAGCGCGCGCTGAGCTCCTGCACCGCGCGCGCAAGCGGTTCCGACGTTTGCGCGGACGCCTGCGATTCCAGCGCATGCCGCAATTCGACGATCGCAGCCTGGATCTGGCTGCGCACATCGTTGGCTATTCGCCCTCTCGCGGCGTCGACCCGAAGTTCGAGCCCGTCGAGGATCTGCGCCGGATCGAATTTCTCCTGATCGCGCATGGCCGATGTGATCGCCTGGCCGAGAGAGGTCATCTGCTGCTGGAGCGGCGACAGGTCGACGGACGAAGGGCTTTCAAGCCGCGTCGCCAGTTCGCCGATCTGTTCCCTGATAAGGGCGAGATCGGCGCTCGCCTGCGGCGTCTGGAGGCGCGCCGACAAGGACGCGATCTGGTCCTGAATTGGCGACAGGTCAGGCCCTTCGGGCCGGTCGGTCATGGCTGCGATGACGGCGCGCCGCAGCGAGTCGAGTTGTTGGTTGAGCGGTGCGAGATCGACAGGAGGGCGCGGGCTGTCGAGCTTCGCCGCAAGTGCGGCGATGTCGGACCGCATCGTATCGACGGCGGGGCCGATGGCGCGCGCCTGGGCCGCTTCGAGCCGATCGGCGATGGCGGCGAGCCGGTCGCCGAGATCGTCATTGGCGGCCGGCCGCGAGGCGACGCCCTCGTCAAGGGCGATCTGGTGCGCCCGGATTTCGGCGGCGGCGTTCTCGACATTCGGCCTGACGCGCCGGCGCGGGCCGTTGAGGGCCGCCTGGGACGGC
The DNA here is from genome assembly GCA_040509705.1 of Beijerinckiaceae bacterium. GTDB lineage: Bacteria > Pseudomonadota > Alphaproteobacteria > Rhizobiales > Beijerinckiaceae > Terrirubrum. Next base: position 13,620 of record JBEVKO010000241.1, on the reverse strand, counting down.
TCGGGGCGCCGGTCGAGGCGTCTCACCAGCATGTCGAGCGAGGTTTCCAGCCGCGCCAGTCGCTCTGTGTCCGGCCCGTCGTGGCGTCGAGCCGTCTGGGTCGAATCCAGCCGGCGCGCGATGTCGGCAAGGCGCGCGTCGAGATCGGGAGTTGGGGCGGCGCGATCGACCCGGGCCTGCAGACGCTGCTCGATCCGACCGGCGATGTCTTCGAGGCGGCGGTCAATCTGGTCGAGCGTTGCGTCGAGGCGTTCCTCGCCCCCTCCGTCCGGGATGGAGGACCGCGGGCTGCGGTCGCCCTTGTCCATGAAGCGGCCGAGCGCGTCCATCATGTCGTCGGTCCGGCGCTCGATGCGCCGCTCGCGGGCGTCAAGCTCCGCCAGGGCGGATCGCAGAATCTGGTCGTTTCCGCGCACGTCGGACCAGGACGATTCGTCCGCTTCCCGCCGCGCGGGGGGCGGCGTGCGATCCCGTCGGCGGTCCTCCGACGACATGGCGTCGAGCCATTCCCCCAAGGTCAAGCTCTGGCGCGCGCCTTCCTCGGCCCCGCGCTGGGCGCGGCTTTTGGAAACCCAGGGATCAGACTTGCTCATGCCGCGCCGCCGTGTCCGCGATGACTGTCCGGTCTGGCGCTTCTGCCGACGAAGCAGCCGCGAAGCGCCCGACGGGTCGCCTGCCCAATCCTTGCATTAAGTTCAACCAGGATCGCGGCGCGACGGCCCACGGTCACTTTTCATCAAACAGGGTAAACGGATGGTTAAGGTCGGTAAGGTTGTGGAAACCTTTGGGCGCGCCGCACGTTGGCCCAGCGGCAGGCGCCGCTCGCCGGTTGCCCGGTCTGGACGGATTTGTGGCAATTAGGCGAAAAGACAAGCTTGCTTCTCATAATGGCTCCGAAATATAACTGTAATGAGCACTGTCCTAACGACAACATTACTTCAAGGTATGCCGGAGAGGCGCCAAATCGGTTTGGAGCGGTTCGAGCGCAAGGCAATGCGCATCGGGCTTCTGCTTCGCTATGGCGCGCAGCGCGAACCGAAGCGCAACTTGAACCAGGAGAATCTGACATGAACGCCCGACCCATGCTGGCGTCGGCGGACGCTGTGCCAAACAACGCGCCCGCGCCTGTTCCCGCTGAAAATGAATTCACCATCGGCGATCTCGCCCGCGAATTTGGCGTCACCCTGCGCACGCTGCGCTTTTATGAGCATCGCGGCCTGCTGTCGCCGCGTCGCCAGGGTCTCGCTCGCTTCTATGACGAGCAGGCCAAGTCGCGGCTCGCGCTGATTCTCAAGGGCAAGCAGCTCGGCTTCACGCTCACCGAGATCCGCTCGATGCTCGCCGCCAACGATCACGGCGGAGCCGTCGACCTCGGCCTCAGCCGCGAGCAGATGAATACCCAGCTCGAGCACCTCAAGGCCGAGCGCGCCCGCATCGACGCCGGCATCGCCGAGCTCGAAGCCAAGCTGGCCAAGGCCTGACCAAGGCCTAAGCGGACGGCCTTGGCTTGCATCGGAGCGAGATAGTTTATATGTAAACTATCTCCCAGGAGGCGGTTCGGCATGCGCCGGCCGCCTTCCGCCGCCGATCGCAGGACCAGCGCGCCATGCCGACCTACAAGGCCCCCGTCGACGACCATCTTTTCCTTCTTAACGACGTTTTTCATCTCGACCGTTTCGGCAACTTGCCGGGTTTCGCCGACGCAACGCCCGATCTGGTTGCGGCGATTCTCGCCGAGGGCGCCAAGCTCTGTGAGGAAGTGCTCGCCCCCCTGAATGCTGTCGGCGACCGCGAGGGATGCACCCGTGCGGCCGACGGCTCGGTCGCGACCCCCAAGGGCTTCAGGGAAGGCTATCGCCAGTATTGCGAAGGCGGATGGGGAGGCCTGTCGGCCCCTCCGGAGTATGGCGGCCAGGGCCTGCCATTCGTCATTTCTTCCTCGATGCAGGAGTTCGTCACGTCCGCCAATCTCGCGTTCGGCATGTATCCCGGCCTGACTGCCGGCGCCGTCGCCGCAATCATCGAGCACGGGACGGACGAGCAGAAGGAGGCCTATCTTCCCAACATGATCGCCGGAAAATGGACCGGCACCATGAACCTCACGGAGCCGCATTGCGGCACCGATCTCGGCATGTTGAAAACGAAGGCGGTCCCCAACGGCGACGGAACCTACGCGCTGACCGGAACCAAGATCTTCATTTCGGCCGGCGAGCACGATCTCTCCGACAACATCATCCACCTGGTGCTCGCGCGCATTGAAGGCGCGCCGATGGGCACCAAGGGGATTTCGCTTTTCATCGCGCCTAAGTTTCTCGTCAATGACGACGGCGCAGTTGGACGGCGCAACGCGGTCGTATGCGGCTCCATCGAGCACAAGATGGGCATCCACGGCAACTCGACCTGCGTCATGAACTTCGATGGGGCGACCGGCTATCTGATCGGCGAGGAAAATCGGGGTCTTGCAGCGATGTTCGTGATGATGAACGAAGCGCGCGTCGGCGTCGGCATTCAGGGCCTCGGCGTATCCGAAGCCGCCTACCAGAACGCCGCGATCTATGCGCGCGAGCGTATTCAGGGCCGCTCCCTCACGGGCCCGAAGACGCCTGAAAAGGCTGCGGATCCGATCATCGTGCATCCCGATGTGCGGCGCACGCTGATGCAGATCAAGGCGTTCAACGAGGCGGCGCGCGCCTTCATGCTGTGGACGTCGCTGCATGGCGACGTCGCCCACCGATCCGAGGATCCGAAGGCCCGTCAGACCTCCGACGACTATATGGGTCTTATGACGCCGGTGCTGAAAGGCGTGCTCACCGACAAAGGCTTCGAGAACGCCGTGAAGGCGCAGCAGATGTTCGGCGGACACGGCTATATCGAGGAGACGGGCATGTCGCAGTTCGTCCGCGACGCCCGCATCGCCATGATTTATGAAGGCGCGAACGGCGTGCAGGCGATGGATCTCGTCGGCCGCAAGCTCGGCCGCGACGGCGGGCGCGCGCTGATGACGTTCATGGCCGAGGTCGCCGCGTTTTTGAAGGAGCAGGGCGCCGACGACGCGATGAAGCCATTCGTGGCGCCGCTGCAGACTTCGCTCGGCCACCTACAGCAGGCTTCGATGTGGCTCATGCAGAACGGCATGAAAAATCCCGACAACGCCGGCGCCGGCGCGACCGACTACATGCATCTGATGGGCCTGGTCGTCCTCGGCTACATGTGGGGGAAGATCGCGCGGGCCGCCAACGACAAGCTGAAGGACGCGGCTGACGGCTCAGCCGACCGCATGAAGGCCAAGCTCGTCACCGGGCGCTATTTCATGGATCGCATGCTGCCGGCGACCGGCGCGCACCTCGCCGCTTTGGTGAGCGGCGCTGAGACAACCATGGCGCTCGCCGCGGACCAGTTCTAGTCTCGATCCTAGCCGGGCGGCGAGCTCGGTCGCAAGAAGCCGAAATTCGGGCGTTGCGTCCCCGTCGTCCGAAGCGTGGGAGGGATCGAAGCACATGATCGACGCGCTGCAGGTTCCGCAACCCGCGTGGATGACCGATGAACATCTGATGCTTGAGGACCATGCGCGCAAATTGTTTGCGCGCGACTTCACGCCGAACATAGAGAAATGGTCTGACGACGGCATCATGCCGCGGGAGATGTGGAACAAGGCGGGCGAAGCAGGCCTCCTCACCGCCTCCATGCCGGACGAATATGGCGGCGCGGGAGGAACCTTTGCGCATGAAGCGGTCATCATGCGCGAGATCGGTCTCGCCGGCCTCGACTTCTGGGGCTGGGCGATTCACGCGACGATCGTCGCGCCCTACATCCTCCATCACGGCACGGAAGACCAGAAGAGGACATGGCTGCCGCGCATGGCGACAGGCGAGCTTGTCGCGGCGCTCGCGATGACCGAGCCGGGAACAGGCTCAGACCTGCAGGCGATCAAGACGCGCGCCGAGCGCAGCGGCAACGGCTGGGTGCTCAATGGTTCGAAGAACTTCATCACCAACGGCCAGCACGCAAATCTTGTCGTCGTCGCGGCGCAGACCGAGCCGGGCGCCGGCTCCAAAGGCGTTTCTCTTTTCGTGGTTGAAACGGACAAGACCGACGGCTTTCGCCGCGGCCGGAAGCTGAAGAAACTCGGCATCGACGCGGCCGATACATCCGAGCTTTTTTTCGACGACATGAGACTTCCGGCGAATTCGCTGCTCGGCGCAGAGGTCGGCAAAGGCTTCTATCAGATGATGCAGGAACTGCCGCAGGAGCGCCTGTCGATCGCGGCAGGCGCCATTGCGATGATCGAACGGGCGCTGAGATTGACGATCGACTATGTCAAGGACCGCAAGGCGTTCGGCAAGGCGATCATCGAGTTTCAGAACACCCAGTTCACGCTCGCCGAGTGCAAGACTGAGGCGACGATAGCGAAAGTCTTTTACCACGACTGCGTTGCACGCCACCTTGAAGGAAAGCTCGATTCCGCGACCGCCTCGATGGCGAAATACTGGACAACAGATCTTCAGAACAAGATTGTCGACCGCTGCCTGCAGCTCTTCGGCGGCTATGGCTACATGGAGGAATATCCGATCTCGCGCATGTACCGCGACGCGCGCATCCAGCGCATATACGGCGGAACCAACGAGATCATGAAGGTTTTGATTGCGCGCACACTGTAAACTGACAGGGAGTACGACGATGCCCAATTATGTCGATGGCTTCATTGTCCCGGTTCCAAAGGACAAGATCGAAGACTATCGCAAGCTGGCCGAGCTGGCCGCGGTCGTATGGCGTGAGTACGGGGCGCTCGAATATGTCGAAGCCATCGCCGACGATGTGAAGCCGGGCAAGCTCACATCCTTTCCGCAGAGCGTTGACCTGCAGGACGATGAGACCGTCGTCTTCTCCTGGATCGTCTACAAGTCGCGCGAGCAGCGCGATGAGATCCTCGCAAAAGTAATGGAGGATCCGCGGCTGAAGCTGCATGAAGAAGGAAGGATGCCGTTCGACGCCAAGCGCATGATCTACGGCGGCTTCAAGACATTCGTAAAAGGATAGCCAGCAACAGGAGTCCCGGCGATGGCCGATGCATTTATCTATGACGCCGTGCGCACCCCGCGCGGGCGCGGCAAACAGGATGGATCGCTGCACGAGGTGACGGCGCTCCGGCTCGCCGAAACCGCGCTGCGCTCGGTGAAGAATCGCAACCAGCTCGATACGAGGCTCATCGACGACGTGGTGCTCGGCTGCGTCGATCCGGTGGGCGAGGCTGGCGGCGACATCGCGCGCGCCGCGGCCCTCACCGCCGACTATGGCGACCATGTTCCCGGCGTGCAGATCAATCGCTTCTGCGCGTCCGGGCTTGATGCAGTGAACTTCGCCGCGGCGCAGGTGATGTCCGGCCAGCACGACATGACGATCGGGGGCGGCGTCGAATCCATGAGCCGCGTCGGCATGGGCGCATCGGGCGGCGCATGGCCTGTCGATCCCGCCATCGCGATCAAGTCCTACTTCATGCCGCAGGGCGTGTCGGCGGATCTCATCGCCACCAAGTACGGCTTCTCGCGCGCCGATGTCGACGCCTATGCGGTGCAGAGCCAGAAGCGCGCCGCCGAAGCCTGGAGCGACGGGCGGTTCAAGAATTCGATTGCGCCGGTGAAGGACGTCAACGGCCTCACCATCCTCGATCGCGACGAGCATATGCGGCCGACCACCGACATGCAGTCCCTGGCGAGCCTGAAGGCGTCGTTTCAGATGGTCGGCGACATGGGCGGCTTCAACGCCGTCGCCATCCAGCGCTATCCCGAGATCGAGGTCATCGAGCATGTGCATCACGCCGGCAATTCATCCGGCATCGTCGATGGCGCGGCCGCCGTTCTGATCGGCAATCGCGAGGCGGGCGAAAAGATCGGCAGGAAGCCGCGTGCGCGAATCCGCGCCTTCGCCAATATCGGCTCGGAGCCGGCGATCATGCTGACAGGGCCGGTCGACGTGACGAAGAAGGTGCTGGCCCGCGCCGGCATGACGAAAGACGACATCGATCTCTTCGAGATCAACGAGGCTTTCGCCTCGGTCGTGCTGCGCTTTCAGCAGGCCTTCGATCTTGATCCGGCGCGGGTTAACGTCAATGGCGGCGCCATCGCCATGGGCCATCCGCTCGGCGCGACGGGCGCGATGCTTCTCGGAACCGTGCTGGATGAATTGGAGCGCACCGGCAAGCAGACGGCCTTGGTGACCTTGTGCATCGGCGCCGGCATGGGAACGGCGACGATCATCGAGCGGGTGTAGCCCTCTGCTTGACTATTATAGTCATGATGACTATAATAGTCATGATGAAACGTAAGGCGTCATATGAAAACTGCTGCGATCTCTCCAAAGGCCAAAGGCGCGACCAAAACGGGCTTCGTGAACCGAAGCGAGTCCCAATGGACCGTCGCGGACGCCAAGGCGCGCTTCTCGGAAGTCATAGAGAAAGCCACGAGCAACGGTCCACAAGTCATCACCCGAAACGGAAAACGCGCGGCCGTGCTTGTTAGCGCCGAGGAATGGGAGCGCAAGACCCGGCGAAAGGGTTCGTTGGTCGAGTTCTTCCAGTCAGCTCCAGAGGGATTTGCGGATCTCGATCTTGAACGTCTGCGCGACGAACCTCGCGATACAGAGCTTTGAACTATCTTCTCGATACAAATGTCGTATCCGAATTGGCCCGACGCGATGCGGATCGGCGGCTTCTTGCATGGGCCGGTTCGCTAGCCGAGGAACAGGTATATCTTTCGGTGGTCACCATTGCGGAAATTCGCAAAGGAATAGCGCTTCTGCCCCAGGGCAAGCGGCGCTCTTCGCTGGATGAATGGCTACGCGAGGGGCTCCTCGATCGCTTCCGTCAAAGAATCGTTGGCGTTGGGGTCGAGATCGCGGAATTGTGGGGATTGCTAGCGGCGCAGGCGCGTTCCAAAGGCGCAGGCTTTCCCGCGATGGACGGGTTCCTCGCCGCGACGGCGCTCAAGCACCAGTTTGCGATCGCAACCCGCAACACAAAAGACTTTTCGCAGTTGAACGTAAAAGTCATCAACCCTTGGCTTCACGAGCCAGAACAGGGGAACGACCTATGAACCTGCAAAACTTCCACTTCGAAACCGACGCCGATGGAATCGCGCTCGCGACCTGGGACATGCCCGGCCGCTCGATGAACGTCATCACGCAGGACGTGATGGGGGAGCTGGCGGCGATCGTCGAGAAAGTCGCGTCGGATCCCGCAATCAAGGGCTGCGTCATCGCTTCGGGGAAGAGCGCTTTCTCCGGCGGCGCAGATCTTTCCATGCTGCAGGCGATCGGTCCGGAAACGCTGCGCATCGCCAAGACGCAGGGCGACGAGGCGGCGGCTGCCTTCGTGCTCGAGAATGTCTCGCGGTTGAGCGGCGTCATCCGCAAGCTCGAAACCTGCGGCAAGCCGTTCGCGGCCGCAATCAACGGCGCCTGCATGGGCGGCGCCTTCGAACTTGCGCTCGCCTGCCATTTCCGGGTCATGGGCGATGACGACAAGACGCGCGTCGGTCTTCCCGAGATCAAGGTCGGTCTGTGTCCCGGCGGCGGCGGCACCCAGCGCGTGTCGCGGCTGATGCCGACGGGCGACGCGCTGCAGATGCTGCTCAAGGGAGACCAGATCCGCCCAGTCCAGGCGAAGGCTGCGAACCTCGTGCATCAGCTTGCGAAGCGCGAGGATCTGGTGAAGGTCGCCAAGGCCGCGATCAAGGCTGGCCAGGTTCCGGCGAAGCAGCCCTGGGATGATCCGAAATTCAGGGCGCCGTCGGGCAAGGTCTATTCGCCGGGCGGCATGCAGATATGGCCTCCGGCCAATGCGATCTATCGCCGTGAGACCTACGACAACTATCCCGCAGCGAAAGCGGTTCTGCAGAGCGTCTATGAAGGCCTGCAATTGCCGATGGATCTCGCGCTGAAGGTCGAGTGTCGCTACTTCGCGAAGATCGTGCGCAGCAAGGAGGCGGCGGCGATGATCCGCTCGCTCTTCCTGTCGATGGGCGAACTCAACAAGGGAGCGCGCCGTCCGCAGGGCGAACCTGCGACGCTGAAGAAAGTCGCAGTGGTCGGCGCCGGCTTCATGGGCGCGGGCGTCGCCTATGTCACGGCCAACGCCGGCCTCGACGTCGTTCTCATCGATCGTGAACTGGAGCTGGCCGAGAAGGGAAAAGCCTATTCGCACAAGCTCGTCTCGGACCAGATCATGAAGGGTCGCGCCAAAACCGCCGATCGCGATGAACTGCTCGGCCGCATCACTGCTACGTCGGACTATGCGATGCTCGCCGACGTCGATCTTGTGATCGAGGCGGTGTTCGAGGATCCGGCGGTGAAGGCCGACGTGATCAAGCGGGTGAGCGCCGCCATCCGGCCGGACTGCATCTTCGCTTCCAACACCTCGACCTTGCCGATCACCGATCTTGCGATGCATGCGGCTAGGCCCGAGCAGTTCGTCGGAATCCACTTCTTCTCACCGGTCGAGAAGATGCTGCTCGTCGAGATCATCGCGGCCAAGCAGACAGGCGAGAAGGCGATCCTCGCCGCCTTCGACTATGTCCGCGCCATCAACAAGACGCCGATCATCGTCAATGACGGCCGCGGCTTTTTCGCCAATCGCTGCGTCGGCAATTATATCCTCGAAGGCCACCTCATGCTGACCGAGGGCGTGCCGCCGGCGATGATCGAGAATGCGGCGAAGATGGCGGGCATGCCGGTCGGCCCGCTTTCACTGAACGACGAGGTGGCGATCGATCTCGGTCTGAAGATCATGAAGGCGACGGAAGCGCAGGTCGGGCCACAGGCGGTCAATCCGGCGCAGAAGAAGCTTCTCGTCGGCATGGTCGAAACCCATGGCCGTTTGGGGCGCAAGAACAAGAAGGGCTTCTACGATTATCCCGACAAGGGGTCGAAGCGGCTATGGCCCGGCCTCAAGGAATTCCAGCAGACGAAACTGGATCCGGATGAACTCGACGTCGAGGAGCTCAAACAGCGCTTCCTCGTCACCCAGGCGTTAGAGGCGGCGCGCTCGGTCGAGGAAGGAATTGTCCTCGATCCGCGCGAGGCTGACGTCGGCTCGATCATCGGCTTCGGCTTTGCGCCCTTTACCGGCGGCGTCCTCTCCTACATTGATTTCATGGGACCGAAGAATTTCGTTGCGCTGGCGGACAAGCTCGCCGCCAGGCATGGCGACCGCTTCAAGCCTAACGCTCTCCTGCGTGAAATGGCGGCGAAGGGCGACACCTTCTACGCGCGCTTCGCGCCGGTGCGGCGGGCGGCGTAGCATTGCGATCCTAAGCCCTCGTCTCTCCCCGTTCACGGCGAGAAGATGGTGGGTGGCAAGTGCTATTCGGCCGCTGCTTTCGTCGCCCGCCATTGCGTGAGCAGCGCGCGAAGCGCGGCCGGCTTCAATGGCTTGTGCAGCACATGGATGTTGCGCGCGGTTGCTGCGTCGCGCGCTTCCGGCGACCGGTCGGCGGTAAGCATGATCGCCGGCGCGCTGCGCCCGTGACGCCAGCGCAGCTTGGTGATGACTTCGATGCCGTTCTCATTGTCGAGGTGATAGTCGACGATGAAGACATGCGGACGCGCGCGCGTCTCCTTCAAGAGATCGGCCGCGGCTTGCGAGCCCCCGGCGATCAGAACCTCGCAGCCCCAGCCCACGAGCAGCGCGCGCATTCCTTCGAGAATCGACGGCTCATTGTCGATCACCAGAATGGTCATGCCTGCGAGCAGGCCGATGGGGCCGGCCACGGGCGCAGCGGGAGCGGGCTGCGCCGGGATCTCGGCGGTCGTCGGCATTTCGAACGAGAAGGTCGAGCCGCGTCCGACAACGGAGCGCACGCGCACCGTCGACTGCAGCACGCGGCTGATGCGTTCGACGATCGAGAGGCCAAGCCCGAGCCCGCGCGCCGCGCGCGCGCCTGAATCGAGCCGCAGGAACTCGCGAAAGATCGCCTTCTGCTTCGACAAAGGTATGCCGAGCCCGGTGTCGCGGACTTCGATGCGGACGCGGCCGCGGGCCCTCCGAGATCCGACCAATACCGAACCCTGCGGCGAATACTTGATCGCGTTCGAGACAAGATTCTGCAGCAGCCGCCGCGCCAGACGCCGGTCCGAGCGCACCGTCACGGAGGAATGAACGAATTTCAGCCGCACGCGGCTGCGCGCAGCGACAGGCGCAAATTCGCGTTCGAGCTGCCGCGTCAATTCTTCGAGGCGGAAGCTGGCCAGCTCCGCTTTCATCGCGCCGGCGTCGAGTCGCGAGATTTCCAGCAGCGCCGTGATGATGTCTTCGACCGCCTCGAGCGATGCGTCGACGTTGTCCGCGAGATTGGCGTCGCCCTGGCGACGATCCCGTTCGACCAGCGAAGTTGCAAACAAGCGCGCGGCGTTCAGGGGCTGGAGAATGTCGTGGCTCGCAGCAGCCAGAAACCTCGTCTTCGAGCGGTTTGCCTCCTCCGCCTGCGCCTTGGCCCGTTCGAGTTCGGTGTTGACCCTCGTCAGCTCTTCCGTGCGTTCGCGAACGCGGCGCTCCAGCGATTCATTGGCGGCAGCCAGCGCTTCTTCCGCCGCCACCGCTTCGGTGACGTCGGTGTAGGTCGTCACCATGCCGCCATCCGGCAGGTGGCTCGAACGGATTTCGATGACGCGCTCGCTCGGATGGATCTTCAGCCGGCTGGGTTCGGTGTCGTTGACGAAGCGGTCGATGCGGTCGGCGACGACCGTGCGCATGTCGGCTTCGCCATAGACGCCGCGCGCCGCGTTGTTCTCGATGATCTCATCGAGCCCGACGCCAACCCGCACCAGATCGGGAGGCAGGTCGAACAGGCGTCCGAATTCGCGGTTCCAGCAGAGCAGGCGCATATCGCGGTCGAACACGCTGATCGCTTCCTGCGTATGGTCGAGCGCATTCTGCAGAATGTCCCGGTTGTACTGGATGGCGGCGGAGGCATCGTCGCGCAGCTTCATCGCCGACTGTGTCGACGTGTTGCGCCGGCGCAGGAGCAGAGACAGCACCAGCCTGGATGAGGCCGCTCCGATGGCGGACGCGAGCAGCCTTTCGCCGAACTGCAGCATGTGCGCGTCCGCTTCGCGCCGCATGTCGATCTGAATCCCGCGCTCGGTCGCGAAGGCTGCGAATGATGCTTGCGTCCGCTCTTCGCCGAGATAGCGGGCGATGGCCGTCTGCAATTCGCCGATGGTGATGGCGGAGCGGCGCAGCCTGAAACTGTGCGACAGTGGCGCATCGTCCGGGCCGATGAAGAGATTGGCCTGCAATCGCTCGAGCTGCGTCGCAGGGCGCGCCAGCGAGCCGATGACGAAAAGCGCAATGTTGACGGCGAGGCTGAGCACGACGCCATGCGTCAGCGTGTCGAGGCCGAGCGGCAGAAGCGCAGTCGGCCGCAGCGCCGCGACGCCGAACGGACCGTCGGCGATGATGCTCGCAACCGCGGGCTCGGTCCCGGCGAAATTTGGAAGCAGCAGCGTGTAGCACCAGACGGCGAGTCCGGCGAGAAGGCCGGCGGTCGCTCCGGTCGAGGTTGCGCGCCGCCAGACAAGTCCGCCGACGAACGCAGGCGCGATCTGGGCGACGGCGGCGAACGATGTCAGGCCGATCGATGCGAGCGCGCCTTCGCCCGCGGCCCGGTAGTAGACGTAGCCCAGAAGCAGCACGACGATGATCGCCACGCGCCGCGCGGCGAGCACCAGCGTGCCGAGATCTCCCGACGCCTGGCGTCGGCCGTCCGGCTCCGCGCCGCCCTTGAAAAGCATGCGGCGCCTGAGCCAGAGCGGCAGCACGAGATGGTTCGACACCATGATCGCCAGCGCGACGCATTCGACGATCACCATCGCTGTCGCAGCCGACAGTCCGCCAATGAATGCGACGAGTGCGAATCCGCTGTGGCCGGACGCCAGCGGCAGCGCCAGCACCGTCATGTCGCGATCGATTGCGCCGGCCGGGAACCGCGCCAGACCGGCGAGCGCGAGCGGAATGACGAAGATGTTGATGGCGACGAGATAAAGCGGAAACGCCCAGACCGCCCGCCCAACGTCCGCAGGATCGCGATTTTCAACGACAGCCATGTGGAACTGGCGCGGCAGCAACAGGCCGGCTGAGGCCGAGATCAGGCAGATGGCGAGCCAGGACGGGGCGGCCGACGTCTTTTCGAGCAGCCGCGTGAGGTCGGCCGCCGGCGGCGAGTGGTCGATGAGATCGCCGAACCCGTCGAACACGAAATAGGCGATGAGCACGCCGACCGCGAGGAAAGCGGCGAGCTTGACCACCGACTCCATCGCGATCGCGATGACGAGGCCATCCTGATGTTCCGTCGCATCGATGTGGCGCGTGCCGAACAGGATAGTGAAAAACGCCAGCAGCAGCGCGGTGAAGAGCGCCAGATCGCCGAACAGAAAAGGCGCATTGCTGTAGCTGCGGCCGTCGACGGCCTCCAGGATCGTCGCGAGCGAAGCCGAAATCGCCTTGAGCTGCAGGGCGATGTAGGGAACCGTGCCGATCACCGCGAGCAGGCACACGATGGCCGCAACCTGTTCGCTCTTGCCGTATCGCGCGCCGATGAAGTCGGCGATGGAGGTGGAATTCTGCTGCTTGGCGAGCGTCACCACGCGTCGCAACACGCCCGCGCCGAGCGTGAAGACGAGGATCGGGCCGACATAAACCGCAAGGAAATCGAGTCCCTGGCGCTGGGCGAGGCCAACAGAGCCGTAGAACGTCCAGGAGGTGCAGTAGACGCCGATCGCCAGCGCATAGATCGTGGCGCGGGACGGGCCGCGGAACAACCGTCCGCCCGACGTGTCGCCATAGTGCGCAACGGCGAACAGGGCGCTGAGATAGGCGAGCGCGCCCAGGACGACCGCCCAGCCGGCGATCATGCGTATCCTCCCATGACTCGGCGCTGTTTCCGCACGCTAGCGCAGGCGCCCGCCAAACGGAAATCGGTCCTGCTTGACGATGGGGTCGATGCGCGCGGCGAACGCGACTAGACTGCCCACGCGAATCTCGCACGCAACCGCCGCGGTCGTCGAAGGAGGGCGCAGATGAACGAAATGTTGAAGGAATTCAGAGATTTCGCCATGAAGGGCAATGTCGTCGATCTCGCCATTGGCGTGATCATCGGCGCCGCCTTTGGCAAGATCATCGAATCCCTCGTCGGCGACATCATCATGCCGATCCTGTCGCTCGCCGGCAGCGTCGACTTCACCAACATGTATTTCGTGCTCAAGGGCGCGGTCGCGCCGGGCGCAAGCCTCGCCGACGCCAAGAGGCAGGCCGTGGTGTTCGGCTGGGGCAACTTCATCACCCTCGTCATCAATTTCACCATCGTCGCGTTTGCGCTCTTCTATGTGGTGAAAGCGATCAACCGGCTGAGGAGGCTGGAGGCGGCCAAACCCGCGGAGCCGCCGGCGCCCAACAATGAGGAGAAGCTTCTGATGGAGATCCGCGACCTCCTGAAAAAGTAGCGCCGCCACTCCCGGCGAGACCGGACCCTGGCGCATAACGGCCACGCCGGGCCGCCGCGCCCGGGGCTTTGCCATTGCCGATCCCGGCTGTCCCGGATAAGCGGCCTCATCCTTCCCCGCCGAATATCC
>JBEVKO010000240.1:0-9438 GCA_040509705.1 Beijerinckiaceae bacterium | reverse complement strand
CGTCCTCGTACATCGCCGCCCAGCCGACGACGGGCAGTCCCATGCCGCCCCACTCCTTCGGCGCCTGCGGCGACCATAGGCCCGCCGCTCTCGCCTTCTCCTGCAGGGGCCGAAGATGGCTGTAGCTGATATTGTCATGCGCATTCCAGGACGCGCGATCGTTCTCCACCGGGATGATGTGCTCCTCGACGAAAGCCCGCGTGCGCAGCCTGATGTCGTCGAGTTCGTCAGGAAGTCTGAAGTCCATGCGGATCAATCCGGTTAGAGGCTGGAGACGAGATGGCCGCCATCGACGGCGATCACTTCTCCGGTCATGAAGGACGATGCGTCGCTGGCGAGCAGCAGCATCGGAGCGTCGAGTTCTTCCATGCGGCCGAGCCGTCTCATCGGAATGCGCTTGATCAGCGCATGCCCGGCTTCGCCTTCGAAAAGAGCAGCGTTGATCTCGGTCTTGAAGTAACCCGGCGCCAGCGCATTCACGCGAATTTTATCGCGCACCCATTCCAGCGCCAAAGTCTTCGTGAGCTGGACGACCGCCGCTTTCGACGTCGCATAGGCGATGACGTGACGCGCCTGCCGGACGCCGATGACGGAAGCGATGTTGACGATCGTCCCTGGCTTCTTCTCATTGCGCCAATAGCGCGCGGCCGCGGCGGAGGCGATCCATACGCCGCGCAGATTGGTCGCCATCACGGCGTCGAACTCCTCGACCGGCATTTCGGCCGCATCGCCTTCGCTCGCGATCCCCGCATTGTTCACGAGCGCATCGACGCCGCCGAGCGCCTCGACCACCTGCCCGAAGCCGCGCTCGATCGAGCCCGCGTCGAGCATATCCATTTCAACCGCCGCCGCGCGGGGAGCGCCGAGGGCGCGCAGATTGTCACTCAATTTCTGAAGCCGCTCGATCCGACGCCCGGTGACGGCGACATTGGCGCCGCAACTCGCGAACAGTCGCGCGAAATGCTCGCCGAGGCCGCTCGATGCGCCGGTGACGAGCACGCATTTGTCTCGCAGCTTTTCGCCCAGGTTCATGTCGTCAGCCCTCACAGCCGCGGCATCTTGGATTGCGGCGGGTCATCCATTCTCGTGAAAGTAGCTGTAAACGGCCCGGGCCGTCGCGTCATTGACGCCGGGCGCACCCACCAAATCGTCGAGGGACGCGCGCTTGATCGCGCGCACGGTGCCGAAGTGCAGCAGGAGCGCCCGCTTGCGCCGCGGGCCGATTCCCGGAATTTCATCGAGCGGATTCGTCGCGATCTCACGGCTGCGCTTGGCGCGATGGGTTCCGATGGCGAAGCGGTGCGCCTCATCGCGAAGGCGCTGAGTGAAATAGAGCGACGGATCGCGCGGCGCCAGCTTGAAGGGTTCCCGGTCGGGTTGAAAGAAGGTTTCCTGCCCTGCGTTGCGCTCAGGGCCCTTGGCGATCGCAACCAGCGGAACATGTCCCGCGCCGACCGACGCAAGCGTCTCCCGAGCCGCTTCGAGTTGGCCCTTGCCGCCATCGATGACGACAAGGTCGGGCCATTGCGGGAACTCTTCGGCCTCATCCGCCTCTTCGCTCGACGCATCGGCTTCCTGCGTTTGAGATTCCTTCGACTCCCGAACCAGCCTCGAGAAGCGTCGCTGCAGCATTTCCCGCATCATGCCGAAATCATCGCCCGGAGTAAGTTCCGCCGACTTGATGTTGAAAGTCCGATAGTGGGTCTTTATGAAGCCTTGCGCGCCCGCGACGATCATAGCGCCGACCGCGTTGGCGCCCATGATGTGGGAATTGTCGTAGACTTCCACGCGGCGGGGCGGCGAAGGCAATCCGAATGTTGATCCGAGCGCCGCGAGCAGCTTCTCCTGCGAGGCGGTATCGGCGAGCTTGCGCCCCAGCGCCTCGCGCGCATTCTTTTCCGCGTGAACGACGAGGTCGCGCTTTTCGCCGCGTTTCGGAACCTGGATCTCGATCCTGCGCGCGGCGCGCTCCGAGAAGGCTTCGGCGATCAGGGCGCAGTCTTCAATGTCGTGCGACAGAAGAATGAGCTTCGGCGTCGGCTTGTCATCATAGAACTGCGTCACGAAGGCGCCGAGCACCTCGGCGGCCGACAGGCTCTTGTCCGCCTTGGGCGCGAAGGCGCGATTGCCCCAGTTCTGCCAGTTGCGAAAGAAGAACACCTCGACGCAGAACTGCCCCGCCTGCTCGTGGATGGCGAAGACGTCGGCCTCCTCCACGCTCTGCGGGTTGATGTCCTGGTTCGACTGGATCGCCGACATGGCGGCCAGCCGGTCCCTTGCGCGCGCCGCGCGTTCGAATTCAAGCGACGCGGCCGCCAACTGCATTTCCTGGCTCAGGCGCTGGCGCACCGCGCTCGATCGGCCGCAGAGAAAATCGCGCGCCTCCTGCACCAGCGCATCATAGTCCGTCGGCGCTATCTCATCGACGCAGGGCGCAGCACAGCGCTTGATCTGGAACAGAAGGCAGGGCCGCGTGCGGTTCTCGAACACCGAATCAGAGCACGACCTGATCAGGAACGCCCGCTGAAGCGCATCGATGGTGCGCCCGACGGCGCCAGCGCTGGCGAACGGCCCGAAATAGTCTCCCTTCCGCACGTGCGCGCCGCGATGCTTCAGGATTTGCGGCGCCCGATGATCGCCGGTCAGCAGAATGTAGGGAAACGACTTGTCGTCGCGGAGCAGGACATTGTAGCGCGGCCTGAGTTGCTTGATGAGATTGGCTTCGAGCAGGAGCGCTTCGGTTTCCGTCTGCGTCGTAACAAACTCCATGGTCGACGTTTCGGAGATCATCCGCGCCACGCGGTTGGTGTGGGCGCGACCGAGCGCATATTGCTGCACCCGTTTTCTCAGGGAGCGGGCCTTGCCGACATAGAGCACGTCGCCCTGCTGATCGAACATGCGGTAGACGCCGGGTCCGTTCGGGAGCGCGCGCGCGAAACGCGCGATGACGGCCATGCCGGACGAGGACGCTTCGGCCGCATCTCCCAGATCGGGCGTTTCGTCGGTTTGGCCGTCGGCCGGCGCACTCGCGGCGCTTTCGCCCGACGCAACGTCATGCCCGTTCGTCGGGACCGGATTCGGGTCAACTGGCGGCGGCTGTCTGGGGTTCATGGTTCCGCATGTAGTGCCAAATTGCGACCGCTGGAATGGCGACGGCCCCGATGCGCGCTGGCGAAAGGGATCGGAAAGCCCTACATTCCGGATCGCGGGGCTGCGCGATGCGACAGGAGACAGTATCCCCGGGCCCTTATCGATTCTAACGGGAGCTGTCCCTGGTCTTGCCCCTGGGCTCGGCCACCACGGCGCCCACCTACGTTGTAGGTGTCCCGGGATCGATTCTCCACCGGTCGAGGCGGCCCCGCACCTGATCTGACCACTTCATGCGCCTCATTCGCTGGTTCATCACTTTCGTCCTGCTGTTCGCCGCGGCGATTGCGGCCCTGATGCTGCTCGCATTGCTCCTTGTCGCTCTCGGTCTGCTGAAACTGGCCGGCCTCGCAGATTGGATCAGGCCCGCGCCCAGCGCGCCTTCGCTCGCAAGAGCCCCGCGTAGCCATGACGTGGACACAGACCTCCCCGAGGCGCCGCCGAATGTCGCAATCCACCATTTGCGGACTTGGGATACGGCACGGAACCGGGCGAGCGATCGCTGGTACTACAAGGACGCGAAGGGACAATGGGTATTCGTGCGCGCGCCGAGGTCGGCATGAACTCAGCCGCGGTGAAGTCGCGCCTGCGCAAGTCGACGCTGCTTGAGCGCGACGCGCTGAATATCGACGACCGCCTGAGCTGGGACGAGGCCATCATCGAACGGGTGCTGGCTTTGCCGCAGGTCGTCGCCACGAAGGGTCCGGTGGCCGGATACTGGCAGATGCGCAGCGAGGTCGACATCAGGCCGGTCCTCGCCGACCTTTCGAAGCGAGGCGTCCAGACCTGCCTTCCGGCGATCGTGGATGACGAACTCTCCTTCCGTAACTGGACTCCCTGGGAGGCGGTCGTTCCCGGCTGCTTTGGCACTTTGGCGCCGCCGGCGGACCAGGAGGTGGTGAGCCCGGCGCTGCTTCTTGTTCCCGTCGCGGCCTTCGACCGGCGGGGGGCGCGGATCGGCTACGGCAAGGGCTACTATGACCGGGCCATGGTGCGTTTGGGGGCGGCCAATCCCGGCCTGGTTGCAATTGGGATCGCCTACTCGGCGCAGGAGGTCGAGCAGGTCCCGCTGGAGCCATGGGATCGCCGGCTTACCCTTATCGCGACCGAGAAGGAGACGGTGGCGCCGAAGCCGGCGCTCCGCTAATTCCGGGTATCTCTGTCCGGCTCGCTTCCCAACATGCGTCTCCTCTTCCTTGGCGATATCGTCGGCCGACCCGGCCGCAACGTAGTCACCCAGAAGCTCCCCGGACTGCGCGAGCGATGGAAGCTCGACTGCGTCGTCATCAATGGCGAGAACGCGGCCGGTGGCTTCGGCATCACTGAATCGATCTGCGAGGATGTGCTCAACGCCGGCGCCGACGTCATCACGCTGGGCAATCACGCTTGGGACCAGCGCGAGGCGCTCGTCTTCATCGAACGCCAGCCGCGCATGATCCGGCCGCTGAACTTTCCGCCCGGCACCCCGGGCCGCGGCGTTGCAGTCGTCGAAGCCCGCAACGGCGGCCGCGTTCTCGTCCTCAATGTCATGGGTCGCATCTACATGGACCCGCTCGACGATCCGTTTGCGGCGGTCGAACGCGAACTCGCGGCCTGCCCATTGGGTAAAGGCTGCGACGCAATCATCATCGACGTGCATGCCGAAGCATCCAGCGAGAAGCAGGCGATGGGTTGGCTCGCGGACGGACGAGCGAGCCTTGTCGTCGGCACGCATACGCATGTGCCGACATCGGACCATCGCATTCTTCCCGGCGGCACCGCCGTGCTGGGCGACGCGGGAATGTGCGGCGACTATGATTCGATTCTCGGCATGGATCGCCACGAACCGATCCGTCGCTTCCTGCAGAAGACGCCGGGCGACCGGATGGAGGCGTCGAGCGGCGAAGGAACCTTGTGCGGCGTCGCCGTAGAGACCGACGACAGGACCGGTCTCGCCGTGAAAGTGTCGGCCGTCCGCATCGGGCCGCACCTCGAGGGAGCGCTGCCCGCCTTCTGGGAGTGAAGCGGTCAGGCCGCCAGCGAGGGCTTCGGCTTTCGTGTCGCCACAAAGACCTTGGTGATCAGGGGCCAGAACAGCAGCAGCATCGCGAGGCCGACGATCGAGCCCACCAGACCATTGGCCCAGAAAACGGACAGGCTGCCGTCCGAGCCCAGCATCGCCTGCCTGAAGGCGGTCTCCGTGCGATCGCCCAGCACCAGCGCCAGCACCATCGGCGCAAGCGGAAATTGCAGCTTCTTGAAGATATAGCCGATGATTCCAAAGATGATCATCAGCCAGATATCGAACTTCGCGTTGCCGACCGTGTAGGCGCCGATCGCGCAGACGATCAGGATCAGCGGTGCGATGATGGCGAACGGCACGCGCATGATCGCCGCAAACACCGGAACGGTCGCGAGCACGATGATCAGTCCCGCGATGTTGCCGAGATACATCGAGGCGATCAGGCCCCAGACGAACTCCTTCTTTTCGACGAAGAGCGTCGGGCCCGGCTGCAGGCCCCAGATCATCAGTCCGCCAAGTAGAACCGCCGCCGTCGCGGAACCAGGAATGCCGAGCGCGAGCATCGGCAGCAGCGCCGACGTGCCGGCGCCGTGCGCCGCCGTTTCGGGCGCAAGCACGCCTTCAAGTTCGCCCTTGCCGAAATTGTCGCGGCGTCGCGAGAATCGCCGCGCAAGACCGTAGCCCATGAACGACGCGGCGATCGCGCCGCCCGGCGTAACGCCCATCCACACGCCGACAAGGCAGGAGCGCAACAGCGACAGCCAGTACTCCGGCAGCTGCGCCCATGTCTTGAACACCACCTTGAGGTCGAGCTTCGCCGAGCGTCCCTTGAATTCAAGTCCCTCCTCGATCGACACGAGAATTTCGCTCACCCCGAACAGGCCGATCACGACCACGAGGAAGTTGAAACCGCGCATCAGTTCAGTCGAGTCGAACGTCAGCCGCAGATCGCCGGAAATCTGGTCGAGGCCGACCTCCGCGAGGAGAAAGCCGATCGACAGCGATGCGATGATCTTTGCGCGATTCTCCCGCCCAATCCCGATAAAGGAGCAGAAGGTAAGAAGGAAAACCGCGAAGTATTCCGCGGGGCCGAAGCGAAGCGCGAACTTCGCCACCAGGGGCGCAACCAGCGTGATGACGATGATGCCGGCGAACGCGCCGATGAAGGACGCCGTGAACGCCGCCGTCAGCGCTTCGCCGGCCCGTCCCTGCACCGCCATGGGATAGCCGTCGAATGTCGTCGCCACCGACCATGCTTCGCCGGGAATGTTGAACAGGATCGACGTGATGGCGCTGCCGAAGAGCGCCCCCCAATAGATCGACGACAGGAGAATGATGGCGCTGAGCGGATCCATGCCGAACGTCAGCGGCAGCAGGATCGCAACGCCGTTCGGACCGCCGAGGCCCGGCAGAACGCCAACGATGATGCCGAGCAGGACGCCGATGAACATGAAAGCGATATTCTTCCAGGACAGCGCCGCCTGGAATCCCATCATCAGATTTCCGAGATCTTCCATTGCGCGGTCCTAGTATCCAAGCAGCGTTTCAAGAGGTCCCTTCGGCAACGGAACCTGGAACTGGATCTCGAACACCCAGAACGCAAGAAGCGGCGTCAGGATGGACATCAGCGCGGTCAGCCAGATGGGAAACGAGCCGAGCATCGTCATGAAGCCGGCCATGAAGATCGCGGAGGAGAGATAGATTCCCCAGAACTGGATCATCAAGGCGTAGAGAAGAAGCGGAACGAGGATCTTCGCAACGAGCCGGAACTGCGCCCAGCTCATGAAGATTTCATCGTTGGCCTTGCGCGCCGAATAAAGCATCGCGATCGACGCGCCCATGAGGATGAGGCCGACGCGCATCGGAAAATAGCCGCTCTGCGGCCCGTCGGACGCCCATCCGGCGCCGCGTCCGAAACTGTCCCAGAGGACGAGGCAGGACAGAAGAAAGAGCGCGCACGCCACTGCATGCTCCATCATGCGCCGGGATGGACCGGCGTCCGGCTGAACCTCAGTCGTTTCGTTCAAGATTGACTCCCGCGCAATGCGCCGGGCGCGCTCCGTGAGCGCGCCCTAAGAATTTCATTTCGCGAGGAATCCGGCCTTGTCCATCAGGTCCTTGTGCTTCGTCTCGTCCGCCGTAAGAAAATCGACGAAAGCTTGTCCCTGGCGGAAGTCCGGCAACAGAGCGTTGCGCTCCATATATTCCTTCCATTCCGGGGTATCGATCGCCTTGCGGAAGAGGTCGACGAAGAACGCCTGCTGCGCCGGCGTCACCTTGCCTGGCATGAACATGCCGCGCAGCATGTTGTACGTGAATTTCACTCCCTGCTCGCTGCAGGTCGGAATGTCCTTCCACGCCACATCGCCGACAACCTTCGCCGCATAGGCGATCCGCTTCGGCGACAGCACGCAAAGCGGCCGCGCGGCGCCGGCCTTCCAGCTTCCGATCTCCTCCGACGGATTGCCGGTCGAGGCGTCGATATGCTTGCCCGCAAGCTGCACGGAGGTTGGACCGCCGCCAGCGTAAGGAATATACGTGATCTTGCCCTGCGCCTCCTGCTCGAGCGCAAATGTGATCAGATGATCCTCGCGCTTCGAGCCTGCACCGCCGATTTTCGGAGCGGGGCTCGCGGTCTTTACGGCGGCGAGAAAGTCCGCCGCCGTCTTATGCGGCGAGTCTCCCGGAACCCAGAGCAGGAACTCATCCTGCGCCAGCATGACGACCGGCGTAAAATCGCGCCAGCTCACGGGCAGTTTGGTCGAGAGCGGCGTCATATAGATCCCGCTCGATGTGGTCAGGAGCTTGTGCGGATCGCCGGCCGCATTCCTGATGTCCATCATCGCTTCGCCGCCGGCCGCCGCCGGCTTGTTCACGACGATGATCGATTGCTTCATCAGATTGTTTTTTTGAATCGCGGCTTGCAGAGTCCGCGCCATCTGGTCGGACGCTCCGCC
The DNA here is from genome assembly GCA_040509705.1 of Beijerinckiaceae bacterium. GTDB lineage: Bacteria > Pseudomonadota > Alphaproteobacteria > Rhizobiales > Beijerinckiaceae > Terrirubrum. The sequence continues at coordinate 1,332 of JBEVKO010000240.1, read as the reverse complement.
GGGCGCAAACGGCACGATGATCTCGACCGGCTTGGTTGGCTCCCACTCCTCCGCCATTGCTGGCGCGGTCATGATGGGCGCCGCGAGCGCCATGACCGCTACTACTGTCCTTTTCATTCGTTCCTCCCACCATTGTTCTTGTGCATTGTTGCTTCTTGTCGATGACATCCGACGTCAGGCCGCTCCCGGCAGATAGAGCTTCGCGTATTGTTCCCGCAGGACGTTCTTCTGCACCTTCCCCATCGCGTTGCGAGGCAGATCGTCAACGAAAATCACGCGCTTCAGCAGCTTGAATTTCGCCAGCCGGCCTTCGAGCGCTTCCATCACATCTTTCTCGGCGATCTCGGCGCCTCCCTGCGCGACCACGATTGCGGTGACGCCCTCGCCGAAATCGCGATGCATCAAGCCGATGACGGCGGATTCCATCACTCCAGGCAGCGCGTCGATCTCCTCTTCGATTTCCTTTGGATAGACGTTGAAGCCGCCGGTGATGATCAGGTCCTTGCCGCGGCCGACGATATGGACATAGCCGTTCTGATCGACTTTTCCGAGATCGCCGGTGATGAAGTAGCCGTCGGACCTGAATTCTGCCTTCGTCTTCTCCGGCATGCGCCAGTACCCCTTGAAGACGTTGGGGCCCTTGACTTCGATCATGCCGATCTCGCCGGTCTTCAGAGGAATTCCGCTCTCGGGCTCGACGACGCGGAGCGAGACATTCGGCAAGGGCCGTCCCACTGTGCCGGCGATGCGCCGGCCGTCATAGGGATTGGAGGTGTTCATGTTGGTTTCGGTCATGCCATAGCGTTCGAGAATCGCATGGCCTGTCCGGTCGCTCCATTCGCGATGCGTCTCCGCCAGAAGCGGCGCCGAGCCGGACACGAAGAGCCGCATGTGCCGCGTTGACTCGCGCGACAGGTCGGGATGCCGCAACAGCCGCGTATAGAACGTCGGGACGCCCATCATCGACGTCGCGCCCGGCATGACGCGCATGACCGCGTCGGCGTCGAACTTGGGCAGAAAGATCATCGATCCGCCCGCGAGCAGCATGATGTTGGTCGCAACGAACAGGCCATGCGTGTGATAGATCGGCAGCGCATGGATCAAACGGTCTTCCGCCGAGAAGCGCCACGCATCGACAAGCGCGCGCGAATTCGACAGCAGGTTGTCGTGGCTGAGCATCGCGCCCTTCGAGCGGCCGGTCGTGCCGGACGTGTAGAGAATCGCGGCGAGATCGTCAGGACCGCATCGCTGATTGTCGAAAATGTCCGACGCTCCGGAGATTTTCTCAGCGAATGTACCAGCGCCGTCGGCGTCGAGCGTCTCGATCCGCTC
>JBEVKO010000239.1:0-9576 GCA_040509705.1 Beijerinckiaceae bacterium | reverse complement strand
ATCCAAAGCCAGTTATTTTTGGTTGACTTGGCCGCAGCGATGGGATGGTGGTTTCGGCGCAGCGCAAGGGCCAAGATCCGGCGCTGCGGCCAGGTGTCGGGAGGAATGACCGCCGGACGACAAAGAAGAGCGTCTGAGAACCGGTCAGGATAACTGGAAAAGCTTCCAAGGACAGGGTCGCCCCTGTCCTTTTCTTTTTCTTTCGACCTTCAGAAAGGGCTCGCAGCCAGGCGAAATCGCGCCAAACTAAATGTAGGCTAGGATCACATTTTGCGCGTCGGGGCCCTCTTCGCCGCGACGCGACGCGCCGCCGCCAGCGCTGCGCGCGCCCACATGACAAACTCATCGGGTTCGTCCAACAGCCGCTCGGGCGCGCGACAGAAGGAGAGATCTATCGCGCGGCCGTTCTTCTCATAGCTGAGCGGCGGAAGGGACTCGGCTTCCTTGAAAGTCGCCCGGTTGTGGTCATCAACTCGGAAATAGAGAGTGTCGTCCGACACCATCCCGAACATCACTCCGTCGCAGAACACGCCGGTCTTGCCGAACATTCTACGCATTGTGACGCGGCCGAGCGGCGCGAGCTGCTCCCCCAGGAATTCAGCGAAGCTTCGGCTGGCGACCATTCTCCATCCTTAGTCCCGACGCGGCGGTTCGCCCTCAGCAACCTGCATCCCCCATCAGCGACGGGCGGCCTAGTCGATCAACCAGCTCAGAAGCGGCGTCAGGATCGCGGTCGCGACGGCGGCGACAATGCTCGTCCATAGCGCCTTGACCCAAAGGCGGGGAGCAACTGGCGCGCCCGGGTCGGTGCCGGGGGTCACCTCGCCGCTTTCCGCCTGGCTCCTGACGCCGAACGGAAGCACTGCGAAAAGCAGCGTCCACCAGACCACGAAATAAATCGCAAAAAGGGCGCTCCAGGGCATGTGGGCACGCCTCCCGAATTTAAGCCTGCTCGAGTTCGACCAGCGTTCCGTTGAAGTCCTTGGGATGAAGGAACAGCACAGGCTTGCCGTGCGCGCCGATGCGTGGAGTTCCATCGCCGAGAACGCGCGCCCCTCCTTCCTTCAGGTGGTCGCGCGCCGCCAGGATATCGTCGACCTCATAGCAGATATGGTGGATGCCGCCGTCCGGGTTGCGCTCAAGGAACTTGGCGATGGGCGACGTTTCGCCCAATGGCTCAAGCAATTCCACCTTTGTGTTCGGCAACTCTACGAACACGACGGTGACGCCGTGCTCGGGTTGCGGTAGCGGAGCCGAGACGTTTGCTCCCAAAGTTTCGCGGTAGAGCTGCGTGGCTGCGGCGAGATCGCTCACTGCAATTGCGACATGGTTGAGACGGCCGATCATGGACGGGGTCTAACAGCCGGGCCAGCGGGCGTAAATGTCGGCTCAACTCGCCAGTCGGCTTTCCGAAGGCGCGATGTAGGCCGCGTCGAGAACCCTGAGCGACGGCGTCCGGCCAATCAGACGGGCAAGTTGCCGCAGCCGGTTTAGCAGCCGGTCGTTCGCCAGGGCTGCAAGGTCCCGCGGGAGCGCCAGAACCACCTGATTGGCTTCGACATACAGGGGCATGCGCGGCAGGACATTCGGCATAGCCGCGGAAACGAGATAAGCGACGCGCATCTGCGCGCCGAGAATTCGGGCCCGGTCGATCATGCGCGCCGTGCAAAGTTCGCGAATTCGCGGCGACACATCGTCGTCGAGACCCATATGCCGGAAGGACACCGCCAGCGCCAGAAATGCGCGGCCCGGATGATCAACCCCGACAAACGCGGCGTGCGCGATGATGTTGAGGCTCTGATCGCCGCGATAATCGGGATGCGCGCGCCAGCCGATGTCGGCCAGGAGGCACGCCGCTCGCCTGAGCCGGCGCTCGTCGGTCGTCTCCTCGAGTTTCGTGGATTTCATGAATCGATCCGTCCAGGCGATGAGGTCATCGCCATGCGCCGGCGCGCGCGAGCGGAGCACGTTCAGTTCGCGCGCCGCCGAAATGAGCGGATCGAGTTCCTTGGTCTTCTCATCGAGCAACTCAAACAGAAGGCCTTCGCGGACGCCCAGGGCCGACATGACAACTTCCGCCGGCTTGGCGCAGCGGATAACCTCCTCCAGCACGACCGCGCCATAGGCGAGGAGCGGCCGCCGGGCGGAGGCGACTTTTTCAATCGAATCCAGCGTTTCTGCATCCACCCGCTGGACAAGCGCAGCGAAGTCGGCGGCGTCGGCCGACGGAATGACATAGCCGTGCGTCACATGCAGCGGATAGCCTCGCTGGTGGATGTGAAGAGTCGTAAGTGCGCGCCAGGTTCCGCCGACCATGTAGAAGGCGCGGTCCTTGCCGACCTGCAGCGCTTCGACTTCGCTGAGCGCCTTGCGCACGATCTTCCGGGCTTCCTTGATCGAGTCGCGCGATGCGTCCTGAAGCGCCAAACCTCCCAGGGGCGTGGTCCGGCCCTTGCCGACTTTGTGGCCCTTGACCTCGATGATTTCGAGGCTTCCTCCGCCAAGATCGCCAACAAGGCCGTCAGGTCGGTGAAAGCCGGAAGCGACGCCGAGCGCCGAGAGTTGGGCCTCGCGCTTGCCCGACAAGAGTTCAATGGGGCGACCGAAGGCGCGCTCGGCCCGTGTGATGAAATCCCGGCCATTTTCCGCATCGCGCGCAGCCGCGGTCGCCAGCACGAGCCGCCGTTCGATCTTCATGACGTCGCAGAGAACGCGGTAGCGCGCGAGCGCGCTTAGCGCCTTTTCGATCGCGTCGTCGTTCAGGCGGCCAGTAACGGCGACTCCGCGCCCCAATCCGCACAGCGTCTTCTCATTGAAGATCGGCGTCGGGGCGCGGGTCAGCCCCTCATATGCAACGAGGCGGACGGAGTTCGATCCGATATCGATGATGGCGATCGGGGCCCCGACATCAAGCCTTCCCTGCGCGGGGCCGGGCGTGTCACGCATGCTTCTTCTTCTTTCCCAATCGTTCCGACAGCCCGCGCGGCGTCGATGCGGCAAGCGACTTGCCACGTCCCGACAGACTGGGATTCGTCATGAAATAGCGTTGGGCGTTGAAGGGCTCCTCCCCTTCCGCGCGTACAATCCGCGTTGATGATCCATCGCTGTTGACCCGCCAGCTTTGCTCGTTGTCGAGAAAATTCGCGACGAAAATCTGATTGAGCACCTGTTCATGCACGGTGGCGTTCATAATCGGCATGAGGATCTCGACCCGACGATCCAGATTGCGCTGCATCAAATCCGCCGACGCGATGTACAGCGCGGCCTTAGGATGCGGCAGCGGCGCGCCAGCGCCGAAAGCGTAGATGCGGCTGTGCTCGAGGAAGCGGCCGACGATGGATTTCACGCGGATATGGTCGGACAGGCCGGGAACGCCGGGCCGCAGACCGCAAATTCCGCGGACCACCATGTCGATCTCGACGCCGGTCATGCTCGCGCGATAGAGCGCGTCGATGACATCGGGGTCAATGAGAGAGTTGCATTTTATCCAGATCGATCCCGGACGTCCTGCCCTTGCATGGTCGATCTCAGCTTCGATATGTTTGAGGATCCGCTGCTTCAACGAGAATGGCGAAACCGCCATTCTTTCGAGCTCGGCCGGCTCCGCATAGCCGGTGATGAAATTGAAGACCCGGGCGACGTCGCGCCCGATCACCGGGTCGGCGGTAAAGTAGGACAGGTCCGTATAGATGCGCGCCGTGATGGGGTGATAGTTGCCGGTGCCGACATGGCAATAGGATACGAGTTGCCCCGCCTCCCGCCGCACGACCATCGAAAGTTTGGCGTGAGTTTTCAATTCGAGGAAGCCGAAAACAACCTGCACGCCGGCGCGCTCGAGATCGCGCGACCAGCGGATATTCGCCTCTTCATCGAAGCGCGCCTTGAGCTCCACTAGCGCAGTGACCGACTTGCCGCTTTCAGCGGCTTCTGACAGCGCCTTTATGATCGGACTGTCGTGGGACGTCCGGTAGAGCGTCTGCTTGACTGCAACGACGTTCGGATCGCGCGCCGCCTGATGGAGAAACTGCACGACGACGTCGAAGGATTCATAGGGATGATGAACGATCAGATCTTTCTGGCGGATCGCGGCGAAGCAGTCGCCGCCATGATCGCGGATCCGTTCGGGGAAGCGCGCATTGTAGGGCGTAAATTTGAGATCGGCCCGATCGAGCGAGACCAGCTGCGACAGGTCGTTCAGCGCAAGCATGCCCTCGATCTGGAATAATTCGTCCGGCCGGACATCGAGCTCCTCGGCGACGAAATGCTGGAGCGACTCCGGCATCGCCGAGTCGATCTCGAGCCGAATGACCGATCCCCTGCGGCGCTGCTTGATTGCAGTCTCGAACTGGAGAACCAGATCTTCCGCTTCTTCCTCGATGAATAAGTCGCTGTCCCGGATGACGCGAAAGGCGCCGAGGCCGAGCGGCGCATAACCGGGGAAGAGCTTTTCAACGAAGATGGCAATCGCCTGCTCGAGCGCGATGAAGCGCCAACCTCCGGTCTGGGCGAAATCAGGCAGCCGGATCAGTCGATCGACCTTTGACGGAACTCGGATCAGCGCATTGAGGGCTCGCTTGTCCGATCTTCGCGCCAGTGACAGCGCCAGCGTGAAGCCGAGATTCGGAATGAATGGAAAGGGATGCGCCGGATCGATGGCGAGCGGCGTGAGGACCGGGAAAATATGGTGAATGAAATGCTCATCGAGCCAGTGCTTCTCGTGCTTGGTCAGATCCGCTCCGTCGACCAGGACGACCCCCGCTTCCAGGAGTTGGTCCCTAAGCTGGCGCCAGCGCGTCTGCTGATCGCGCACGACCAGCTCGGTCTCGGCGCGGATGCGGACCAGCGCCTCGGCCGGCGTCAGGCCGTCTTCAGAGACCAGTTCGGCATTTGAGCGAATTTGACCACGCAGCCCAGCAACGCGCACCATGAAGAATTCGTCGAGATTGTTCGCCGATATGGAGAGAAAGCGGAGCTGTTCGAGCAGTGGGTGGTTGGGGTTCGAGGCTTCCTCGAGCACCCTGCGATTGAAACGAAGCCACGACAGTTCCCTATTTATGAAACGGTCGGGCGATTGCAGCAGCGTATCCGCGCTGCGAGCCGGCTCTGCCGCATGCGCTTCTGAAACGACCGGGCCTTTCGCCTTCAACGACGCCGTTGCCGCCATAGATTCCTCCTCGGGCGCCGGCGCCGGTTTGGCTGCGCGGACGGTCCGGGCAGGGATGGTCTGGCGGGATGACGTTTCAGTGACAGCTATGGTTCCCCTCCCACGTCACGTTTCATCTCGGCGATTGCTTCCTGCGCCATCGCCCGCGTAATTCGGCGTCCTGCCGCCAGAGCGGTCCGGTCCAGTGTTTCGACGATCGCTCTTGCAGCAGCAAATGACCTTTCCGCATTGAGGATGATCGTGTCGATAACGCGTGTGTCAACCACGAGTTGCCTGTCCATGAAGAGCTTCACGAGCAGCGCGCGAAGAAGCGCGTCGTCCGGCGCAGAAATCTCGACCATCGGCGCGCGTCGCAGGCGCGACACCAGATCGGCGGTCGCCAGCGACCAATCCGAGGGCGCCTTGCGCGCCGTAAGAAGCAGAAAGCGCCCCGGCTCGGTGATCGCGTTTATGAGATGAAAAAAGGCGGCCTCGTCCACGCCTGCGCGGTCGACGTCCTCGATCAGCAGCCTTTTCTGAGCGGCCAATCCCGGAACTGATGCGTCCGAAATGGCCGAAGGCGCGCACCGGCGCGCTCCGGCGCGCGCTGCCCATATCGCCGCAAGATGCGACTTTCCGGCGCCCTCCGGGCCAGTCAGCACCAGTGCCGGATATGGCCATTCGGGCCAGCTTTCGATCGTAGCGTGGGCGATCTCGTTGCTCGAACTGACAAAAAAGTCCTCCGGCCCGCGTTGCTCGTCGAACGGAAGCGGGAGCGGAAACTGGGAGCCCCGCTCATTCCGAGGCGTCATGAGGCTTCTCGCGGTCATGGTAGAGCGGGCTTTCGTAGTAGACGCGCAGCGCGTGGCGCAGAACAACGGCGATCGACGCCGCAAGCGGAACGGCGATGATCAGACCCATGAATCCCAGGAGATAACCGAATGCAACAAGCGCGAGCATCATCCAGACGGGATGCAGCCCGACAGCCTCGCCCACGATCTTTGGAGTCACGATGTAGCTTTCGAGAAATTGCCCGGTCCCAAATACAGCGGCGACGAGAAAGATGGCGGTGAAATCCGGCCAGAATTGTCCGATGGCGATCGCCATCGCGACGATGAAGCCAAGAATAGAGCCGAGATACGGAATAAAGCTGAAAAGACCCGCCAACATGCCGATCAGGAGGCCGAAGTTGAGGCCCGTGAGGAAAAGGCCAATGCCGTACCAAAGCCCGAGAAATAGGCATACCAAAGCCTGACCGCGCAGGAAGGCGCTGATCTTGGCGTCGATTTCCCGCGCCATCTTTCGAATGTTATCCCGCTCGCCGCGCGGGAGCACGCGGTCGACGGCGGCGATCATTCGGTCCCAGTCGAGAAGAAGGTAGAAGGCGATGATTGGCGTGATGATGAATAACGAAAACACGCCGAGCAGCGCCTGTCCTCCCGCAACAAGGGACTGAAAAAAGGCCGCAAGCCAGCCAGGCGCCTGCGCTTGCCCAGGTGGCGCCGGTGCGGTCGTCAGGTCCACGCCAGATAGCTGAAAGCGGGCAAGTTGCCGGTTTAGCCAGGCGGTAAGGTCGCCGGCGACTTCCCGTAGCTTTCCCGCATATCCTGGAAGGCTTTCGACAAAGGAGCTAAGTTGCCGCGTCAGGGGCGGCGCTGCGATTAAAAGGAGAAGTCCGAGGATTGCGAGTGTGGCCAGCAAGATGAAGGTGACCGCCAGCCATCGCGGGGCGCCGCGCTTTTCCAGCCGGCTGACCGAGGGCTCGAGCAGGTAAGCGAGCACCACTGCCGCTTCGAACGGCAACAGCACATCCCTCAGAAGCCATAGCAGAAAGAGAGCGATGCCGATGAGCGTCGTCCAGAAGTAGAACGGTCGCGGAACATCCATGCGGCGCAGTCGCTCACTCAGCCATGTGTCGGGTCCAGATCGCGAAATAGGCGGCTCCGGAGGCCAGGGTCAAGGCGGCGACGATCAGCCCCCCCGCGTCAATCGCTGGCCCCGGAGACGCTGAGAAGGCCCGCGCCCCGATCACCCAGGCGGCGAATCCGATTTGTGCGCCAGTATTGAGCTTGCTGACGAGAAGCGGCCTGATCTCGAGCGGTCGATCGAGAATCCACGCGACGATCACTGCCCCCAAGATAATGACGTCGCGAGAAACGACGAGAATTGTCAGCCAGGCCGGAATTGCGCCCACCACCGCCAGCGTGACGTAGAGCGAGACCAGAAGCGCCTTGTCGGCGAGCGGATCGATGAAGGCGCCGAGTTCGGTCGTCATGTTGAAGCGCTTGGCGATGAAGCCGTCGACCGCGTCCGAGAGGCCGGCGATGACGAACAGCGCAAACGCCCAGGACCATCGATTGGCGACGATCATCGCGATGATGACGGGGACGAGAATGATCCGGCCGAGGGTGATGAAATTCGGAGGACTCATGTCTGCGCCGCCTGTGGGTGCAGATTAAGCAGCGCGCCCTCCGGGAGGCAATGTCGTCGGCTCTTGCGCCATGCGTCGGCGACGTCTAGGCCGGATTCTTGTGCACAGGACGAAAATGACGGAACCGCGCCGAAAGGGACTGACATACGCCGAAGCCGGGGTCGACATCGACGCCGGCGCCGCGATGGTGGAATCGATCAAACCGTTCGTGCGAGCGACGCGTCGACCGGGAGCAGACGCGGAAATCGGCGGCTTCGGCGGCCTTTTCGACCTCAGGGCGGCCGGTTTCAAGGATCCTATCCTGGTCGCCGCCAATGACGGGGTCGGGACCAAGGTCAAGATCGCGATTGAGTCGGGCATCCACGACACGATCGGAATCGACCTCGTTGCGATGTGCGTCAACGACCTGATTGCGCAAGGCGCCGAACCCCTCTTCTTTCTCGACTACTACGCGACCGGGAAACTCGATCCGGCGGCCGGCGCGGCGGTGGTGAAGGGGATTGCGACCGGGTGCAAGGAAGCGGGATGCGCGCTCATCGGGGGTGAGACGGCGGAGATGCCCGGCCTTTATGCCGGCGCCGACTACGATCTCGCCGGCTTCGCCGTCGGCGCGGTTGAGCGGGAAGGTGTTCTGCCGCGCAGAGATATCGCCGCCGGTGACGTGATCATCGGACTGCCTTCCTCCGGCGTCCATTCAAACGGCTAGTCGCTAGTCCGAAGAATCGTCGCCGACGAAAATCTGGCGTGGTCCGATCCCGCGCCCTTCGACCTGTCGCGCTCGATCGCCGAAGCGTTGCTTGTTCCGACCCGCATCTACGTCAAATCAGTTCTCGCCGCCCAGCGCAGAACCGGAGCGCTCAAGGCGATCGCGCACATCACCGGTGGCGGTTTCTGGGAGAACATTCCGCGTGTCCTGCCCGACGATAAGGCAGCGCACATCGACCTCGGGCGCATTCACGTTCCCCCCGTGTTCGGCTGGCTCGCGCGATCCGGAAGCGTCCGCGAGCACGAGATGCTGCGCGCGTTCAATTGCGGAGTCGGCCTGATTCTCGTTGCGTCGGAAGACCATGTCGGCGCGGTGGACGACGCGCTTCGTGAGGCAGGCGAAGAGCCGGTGCGATTGGGCGAGATTGTCGAGCGCCGGGACGGGTGCGCAGTCCGGACGACAGGGCGGCTCGCCCTTTCCACGACTCTCTGAGAATGCCCCCACGCGTCGCCGTCCTGATCTCCGGTCGCGGCTCGAATATGAGCGCGCTGATTGCAGCGTCTCGCTTCGAGCAGTATCCCGCAACGATTTCGCTGGTCATATCCAACCGGCTCGAAGCGCCCGGCGTTGCGTTGGCGCAGGAAGCCGGCGTCAAGAGCGCCGTCATTGTCGGGCGGTCGTTTCCTGATCGTCTCAGCTACGACAAGGCTCTCGATGAGACGCTGCGTTCTGCCAATATTTCAATAATTTGCCTGGCCGGATTCATGCGGATTCTTACGCCATGGTTCGTCGGGCGGTGGCTCGGCAAGATCATCAACATCCATCCTTCAATTCTTCCGGCTTACAAGGGACTCAACACGCACGAGCGGGCGCTGCAGGACTGCGTGAGAATCCACGGCTGCTCGACTCATTTCGTCACGCCCGAACTCGATGCCGGCCCGATCATCATGCAGGCTGCGGTCGCAGTAGCGCCTGATGACACGATCGAAACCCTCGCTGCGAGGGTGCTGGAACGGGAGCACGCCATCTATCCCCTCTCATTGTCCCTGGTCGCCTCAGGCGCGGCGATGCTGAAGGAGGGCAAGTGTGTCATTAGAGGCGCCAAGCCGCGCGAAGGATCGCTGATTGCACCCGCATTTTAGCCGCGCCGTGCGCCTATTCAGGGTCCATTCAGTAGACACGCATCATGTAGGCCGAAAGAGCGGACCGCCCGGTAGGACGGACGCCCGGCGACGAAGCGCCGATACAATTGAACTACTGGACGTCGGGGGACGGCTGGTTTTGAGGACGGGGCCG
>JBEVKO010000238.1:0-6491 GCA_040509705.1 Beijerinckiaceae bacterium | reverse complement strand
CAGGCTTCGAAGCTTCTTTCTTCTCCTTGGCGTCTTTGTTGCTGCGGTCGGTTTCCGGCCGTGGAGCCCGTTCGCGAAGGCGCGGGGTTGCCGTCCACGCCGAGGCGCGCGTCCTTGCCTGGAGACCAATCTCTGCGGCTATTTCAACATGGCCAAGGCCTGCGTACCGCATCGCCCTCTTCGCTGGCGTTCGTCACGAGCCAGAGCAGGCCGAAATCTGGGAGAACGCGTCGTGTATCGTATCGCGTTAATTGGTGCGAGGTCGGCACGCTACCCGACGACGGTCGACCTCATCTGTTTTCCGATCATCGGAAAACAGTTTCTTCGAGCCTCAACCCGCGCAGGGGAGGGCGGTCACGGTCACGAATTGGTCACGAGTCGGTTGCCTGCGTCGTTAACCCGTTGGCGCGCTTGACAAAACGCCGTCCGACTCCAAGACGTTGCGTCTCAGGGCGGCGTCTGCCAAAGGCGCCCTCTCAGGAGGTCCGACCATGACCAGCGTTCCCTCCAACATGACGGCCATCGCGGTAAGGCAGCCGGGCCCGCCCGAGGCGCTGCAGCCAGAGACGCGGCCGACGCCGCGTCCAAAGGACGGCGAGCTTCTTGTGCGGCTCAAGGCGGCGGGCGTGAACCGGCCTGACGTCCTGCAGCGCAAGGGCTGCTACCCGCCGCCTCCCGGCGTTACCGACATCCCCGGCCTCGAGATCGCCGGCGAAGTCGTAGAACTCGGCCTGGGCGCGGGACGCTACCGCGTTGGCGATGAGGTGTGCGGACTCGTTCCCGGCGGGGGATACGCCGAATACGCGGTCGTCCATCAGGACAACGCCCTCCCGGTTCCCGCCGGCTTTTCGGCCGCGGAAGCCGCCTCGATTCCGGAAACCTATTTCACTGTATGGACCAACGTCTTCGAGCGCGGGCGCCTGAAGGAGGGCGAGACCTTCATGGTCCATGGCGGATCATCCGGGATCGGAACGACCGCGATCATGCTGGCGAAGGCCTTCGGCGCGAAGGTGATCGCGACGGCTGGCTCGGACGAGAAGGTCGCCGCCTGCGTGCGACTTGGCGCCGATCTTGGCGTCAACTACCGCCGTCAGGATTTCGTCGCCGAAGCAAGGACTTTCACCGAAGGCAAGGGCGTCGATGTCATTCTCGACATGGTCGGCGGCGCCTATGTCCAGCGCAACATCGACAGTTGCGGCGATCAGGGACGCATCGTGCAGATCGCCTTTCAGGAAGGCGCAAAGGTCACCGTCGACCTGCTGCGCGTGATGATGAAGCGGCTCACCTTCACCGGTTCAACGCTGCGCATCCGTACTGTCGCGGAAAAGGCGGCGATCGCGCGCGCTCTCGAAGAGAAGGTGTGGCCGCTTCTCGCCAAGGGAGATTGCAAACCGCTCATGCATGCGACGTTTCCTTTGCGTGACGCGTCGAAGGCGCATGCCCTTATGGAGTCGAGCCAGCACATCGGCAAGATCGCCCTCATCGTATGACGCGGCGATATTTCCGGCGCCATACGGCCGCGGGCGCATTATACTTAAGCTGACCAGTTCCACGGGAGACGCCCATGCGCGACGGAACCAACAAGATCCTTGATGATCTCGCCAAGCTGGTCACCGACGCGGCTGGCGCGGCGGAAGGGTTTAGGCGGGACGCCGAATCGGTCCTGCGATCGGGCCTCGATCGCATCCTCCGAGACATGGATCTCGTGACCCGCGAACAGTTCGAGGCGGTGCGCGAGATGGCGGTTCTTGCGCGCGAGGAGAACGACAAGCTGAAAGCGCGCATTGAAGCGCTGGAGGCTCGCGCCGCATCGCCATCCGCGGACAAGCCTGGCGGCCCCTGACGCAGATGTCAGCCCGGAAGGCGCCCTGAGTCACAACGTCGCAGACGACGGTTCCCCTGTGGAGGAATCGGACCCCTGCATTTACGCCGCGCCGCGAATCCCTGAGCGTCCATTGGCTATCGCTCCGGCGCGGACGCCAAGGCGGACGTTGGGTTTGCGCCATCTGGGTCTAAGATGGCGACAGCTCTTGATTCGTTTCCCGATCAGTCAGGCGGGATAGCACGGGCTGGCGCCGGCGGCGCAGGTGATGTGGCGTTCTTGCGTGCGGCGGCGAAGCGCTTCAGCGAATCAAGGGATCTTGGCATGTCGAACCTCGAGACGATTCCCGAACGCAGCGAACATCCGATCGATGTCATCGAGCGGATCGCAGCTTCGCAGGAATGGGCGTTCGACCGCGATCAGGCCGACGAAATATCGATGTCCGTCAAAGGGGGTTGGGCGGACTACCATGTCGCCTTCACCTGGCTTGACGATATGGAAGCGCTGCACATCGCCTGCGCCTTCGATCTCAAGACCCCGGCGTCCCGGCGTCCCGAAGCGCTGTCGTTGATTTCGCGCATCAATGAGCGCATGTGGATCGGGCACTTCGATCTTTGGAACAAGGAAGACGTGGTGATGTTTCGCCACTCCCTGTTGCTCACCGGCGGCGCCGAACCGAACGGAACCCAGTGCGAAGCGCTGCTCAAGCTCGCGATCGAAGCGTGCGACCGGCATTTCCAAGCGTTCCAGTTCGTGGTGTGGGCCGGCAAGTCTGCGGAGGAGGCGCTGGAAGCTGCGATCTTCGAAACAGCGGGCGAAGCGTGAGCGAACAGCCGGCCTCGCTGACCCTCGTCGGCGCCGGCAAGATGGGCGGCGCGATGCTGGACGGCTGGCTGAAGCTCGGCCTCGATCCGCGCCGCGTCATATGCGTCGATCCGCACCTCTCGGAGGGACCGCGCGCGACGCTGGCGGCCAAGGGCGTCAGCATCGTTGCGAGCACGGCTGACCTTACCGCGCCGGCGGTTCTCGTCCTCGCCATCAAGCCGCAGATGCTGGACGAGGCTGCCGCGTCGCTGGCGCCGTTGATCGGCGAGCGCACCTTGATGCTCTCCGTCTTGGCGGGGAAGACGATCGCGGATCTTCAGGCGCGCTGCAAAGGCGCGCGCGCGATCGTGCGCGCCATGCCGAATACGCCGGCCGCGGTCGGCCGCGGCATAACGGCGGCGGTCGCGAGCGCCGGCGTTTCGACAGCTCAGAAGGCGACCGCCGACGCGCTTTTGAAGGCGATCGGCCGCGTCGAGTGGATCACCGACGAAGCGCTGATCGATGGGGTGACCGCGGTGTCCGGCTCCGGCCCGGCCTATGTGTTTTATCTTGTTGAAGCGCTCGCCGAAGCCGGCGCGCGCGTCGGCCTTCCGCCGGACCTTTCCATGCGGCTCGCCCGCGCAACTGTCGAGGGCGCGGGTGAACTCATGTTCCGGTCCGATCTCCCGCCCGCGACCCTGCGCCAGAATGTGACCTCGCCGGGCGGCACCACCGCGGCGGCGCTCTCGGTGCTGATGAACGATGCGACGGGATTGGCGCCGCTGATGACCGAGGCGGTGGCCGCGGCCAAGCGACGCGCAGGCGAGCTTTCGGGCTGAACCGTCTGGCGAGCGCCGCAATCGCCTCCTAACATTAAGGAAGGATGGAGGCGAAGATGGCCAAATCACCCAAATCCGACCCGCGCGAGCGCATCGTCGAAGCGACCATGGCGCTGGCCGCAGAGCGCGACTGGCCCACCATCGAGCTCAACGACATCGCCCATCGCGCCGAGGTCAGCCTCGCCGACCTTCGCGACGCCTTTCCGTCGAAGGACGCCATTCTCGGCGGCTTCGCGCGCATGATCGACCGCAAGGTGCTCGACGCGGTGAACGAAGATCTCGCGGGCGAGCCGGCGAAGGATCGGCTCTTCGATGTGCTCATGCGGCGCATCGATGCGCTGACGCCTTACAAGGCGGCGCTGAAGCGGTTGCGCGATACGATGCCGCGCAGTCCGCTGACTTTGGCTGCGCTCAACGGGCTCGCGCTCAATTCCCATCGCTACATGCTGGCGGCGGCCAATATTCCAACGTCCGACACGCTCGGGCATCTGAAGGCGCAGGGCCTCGCCTTCGCCTTTTCGCGCGTCGTCGATGGATGGCTGCGTGAGGATGACGATCCGGATCTGTCGAAGACGATGGCGGCGCTCGACCGGGCGCTGACGCGCGGCGGCGTGCTCATCGAACGCGCCGAGGATGCTGTGCGGCTGACCGCTCCGCTGCGGGCCTTCTTCGACACGGTGAAGGAGGCGGGCGAAAAATTCCGCAGCAGCGTGCGCGAAGGGCGCTCTCGGCGCGACGGCGGTTCAACTCCCCGACCGGACGACGACATCGTCGCCATCTGAGAGTGCATAGTTTCGCTTTTGTCGGCCTGGTTTCGCGTTCGATGTATGCGAATGCGGCGTGGAGCCCCCCGACGCGCGTTTTGACCTAGTCCGCATAGCGCGGCAATACATTTGGGCCGGAGTAATACTTGACGCCCACAACCGTTACAGTCAAAGGCCAGATCACTCTTCCGAAGGCCGTGCGCGAAGCCGCTGGAATTCGCCCTGGCGATCGCGTGACGGTCCGCGCCACGCCGCGCGGCGAGGTCATCATCGAACGCGAGCCGAAGGAGCCGACCAAGGCGGCGCTGGCGGAAGCCAAGAAGCGAATTGACAAAGCCGTCGCCTATGCGCGCAGACACCGCATCGACAATGGCATGAGGACGGATGAGATCATGGAGTTGCTTCGGGGCGACGATTGACGCTGGTCGATTCCAACATCCTTCTAGAATTTATCACCGAGGATCCGGTCTGGCTCAATCGCTCGACTGCGGCATTTCAGGCCCGGCTCGTTGCGGGGGCGCTGCTTGCGGTGGACATCGTGTTCAGCGAGGTCTCAGTGAGATTCTCCAGCGCGCGCGAGTGTCGCGTATTCTTTGACTCGATCGGCGTCGGCATGATGCCGTTGTCTGATGAGGCGCTCTGGCGCGCGGGACAGGCATTTCAAATTTACCGTCGTCGTGGCGGCGCGAAGACAAACGTCTTGCCGGATTTTTTCATCGGCGCGCAGGCGAGCGTCTCTGGCCTGCCGTCTGACCCGCGATTCCAGGCGCTATGCCCAGTATTTTCCCGACGTCGAGCTGATACTTCCGGCCTAGCGCTTTCTGCTACCGCGAAAACTTCTTGTACTGAATCCGCTTCGGAATGGTTGAGTCGATCCCCAGCCGGCGCTTCTTGTCTTCCTCGTAGTCCTGGAAATTGCCTTCGAACCATTCGACGTGGGAGTCGCCTTCAAAGGCGAGGATGTGGGTCGCGATGCGGTCGAGAAACCAGCGATCGTGGGAAATGATCACGGCGCAGCCTGCATAGTCTTCCAGCGCTTCCTCCAGCGCGCGCAGCGTATCGACGTCGAGATCGTTGGTCGGCTCGTCGAGCAGCAGCACGTTGGCACCCGACTTCAGCATCTTGGCCAGATGGACGCGATTGCGTTCGCCGCCCGAGAGCGAACCGACCTTCTTTTCCTGATCGCCGCCCTTGAAGTTGAAAGCCGAGACATAAGCGCGCGACTTGATTTCACGCTTGCCGAGATGGATGACGTCGTTGCCTTCCGACAATTCCTCGAACACCGTCGCCTTGTCGTTCAGCGCATCGCGCGACTGGTCGACGTAGCCAAGCTTCACCGACTCCCCGATCGTGATCGTTCCGGCGGCGGGATTTTCCTGGCCGGTGATCATGCGGAAGAGCGTGGTCTTCCCCGCGCCGTTCGGACCGATGATGCCGACGATGCCGCCGGGCGGAAGCTTGAACGAAAGGTCGTCGATGAGGAGCTTGTCGCCGAACGCCTTCGACAGGTCCTGGAAGTCGATGACATTGTTGCCCAATCGCTCGGCGATCGGGATGATGATCTGCGCGCTCTGCGGCCCCTTGTCCGCCGCCCGCGCGACGAGATCCTCGTAGCGCTGGATGCGCGCCTTGCTCTTGGCCTGACGCGCCTTCGGAGACGCAGCGACCCATTCCTGTTCGCGCGCAATCGTGCGCTGACGCGCCTCTTCCTCGCGCCCTTCCTGCTGAAGTCGCTTCTGCTTCTGCACGAGCCACGAGGAATAGTTGCCCTCATAGGGGATGCCTTTGCCGCGATCGAGCTCGAGGATCCAGCCCGTCACGTTGTCGAGGAAGTAGCGGTCGTGCGTGACGATGAGGATCGCGCCGGGATAGGCGCGCAGATGTCCTTCGAGCCAATTCACGCTTTCCGCATCCAGATGGTTCGTCGGCTCGTCGAGCAGCAATAATTCGGGCTGCTCCAGCAGCAGGCGGCACAACGCGACGCGCCGCTTTTCGCCGCCCGAAAGTTTTGAGACCTCCGCATCGTCCGGCGGGCAGCGAAGCGCGTCCATCGCCTGGTCGACCTGGCTGTCGAGATCCCAGAGGTTCTGGGCGTCGATCTGGTCCTGGAGCTTGGCGCCTTCCTCCGCTGTCTCGTCGGAGTAGTTCGTCATCAACTCGTTGTAGCGGTCGAGGATCGCCTTCTTCGGGGCGACGCCGAGCATGACGTTTTCGCGAGCAGTGAGTGCGGGATCGAGTTGCGGTTCCTGCGGCAGGTAGCCG
>JBEVKO010000237.1:0-7224 GCA_040509705.1 Beijerinckiaceae bacterium | reverse complement strand
TCGTTGTTGTAGCCGAACTGGCGCGCCTGGCGGTCGGGCGCCTGCGCCAGCGGATCGAAGTCCGGCGCGTCGGCGAAGACCGGATCGCCCCAGCGCAGCAGCACGTCGGCGTCGTAGCCTTCCGCGACGTGGTGGTTGGCGTCGACGCCGGCCTCGACCTCCTTGAAGGAGAAGGCCGATCCGCCGCCCTTTGTCTGGGCGACGGCTTCGGTCGCCGTGCGCAGGGCCTCGGCGCCGACGGTGACGGCGATCGCAGACACGGCGAGCGAGCCGCGCACCAACCCGCGGCGCGAAAATCGGGCGCCGATGATCTCGCCCATGGTGGGATTGTCGCTTGGATTGTGCGGCGGCGCGTCCGCCTCTTCGAGCTGGCTGGTTCTGAAGAGCGGATGTGTGGAAGGCGTGTCGTTCATGGACCCCATCCCCGTGAGCTATGCTGTCTGGAAGAGATCCAAAGAGCTAGGGTCCGTCCACGACCGTTAGATGACAGCGCGGGGAAATCGCTGTCGGTTTCCCCATCTCTGCATCTCGGCTAAGCGGGGCCGCCGTGTCCCAGCTATTCTCCGCCCTCGTCTGCGCTTTCGTCGGGTTTTCCGCATCCGTCGCCGTTCTCATGGCGGCGGCGCAGGCTGTCGGCGCGACGGAAGCCCAGACGATTTCCTGGATCGCGGCGCTCGCAATCGCCAAGGGCGCAGCCTCGATCTGGCTGAGCTGGAAATGGAGACAGCCCGTCATCTGCGCCTGGTCCACGCCCGGCGCGGCGCTGATCGCCGCGACGACAGGGCTTTCGCTGGAGATGGCTGTGGGCGGCTTCATCGTGGCTGCGATTCTGGTGATCCTGACGGCGCTGGTTCGGCCTCTCGGAACGCTCGTCGCGCGCATCCCGATGGCGGTGGCGGCGGCGATGCTCGCCGGCGTGATCTTCCGATTTGTGGTTGCGGTCTTCGATGAAATGCGCGGCTCTCCGGGCCTCGTCGGGCTTGTCCTCGCCGTGTTTCTCATCGTGCGTCTCTTCAATCCGTTCGGCGCGGTCATCGCTGCGCTTGTTGCGGGCATCGCAACAGCGCTGGCGAGCGGGCTGGCGACATGGCCTGATCTGACGTTCTCGCCATCGCTCGTGTGGATCTGGCCGCGCTTCGATCTTTCGACCATGATCGGCCTCGGCGTTCCGCTCTATCTCGTCACGATGGCGGCGCAGAATCTGCCCGGCTTTGCGGTGCTGCGCGCGGCCGGCTATGAGCCTCCGGTTCAGTCCGCCCTTTTCGCGACAGGTCTCGCGTCGCTCGCGACCGCCGGTTTCGGAGCGCACATGGTCAACATGGCGGCGATCTCGGCCGCGATCTGCACCGGACCCGACACGCATCCCGACCCGGCGCAGCGCTGGAAAGCAGGCGTCTGGTACGGGTTCGTCTGGTTCGGCGTCGCGCTCGCGACCGCGCCCTTCATCACATTGATTCTCGCCATGCCCAAAGCGCTGATCGTCGCTGCGGCCGGGCTTGGCCTCGTCGGGTCGCTGGCCGGCGCTCTGGGCTCGGCGATGGCGGAAGAGAAAGCCCGCTTCGCCGCCGTCATCTCCTTTTGCGTCGCGGCTTCGGGGCTGTCGCTGTTCGGCGTCGGATCGGCGTTCTGGAGCCTTGTCGCGGGACTTGCGGTCCTTGCGCTCGACAGCATCATGGCGCCAAGGCGAAAGACCTAACCCATGCCGAAGGCCGAAATCTACCTCGTGACGCCGCGCATCGCCGATGCGGAGGCGTTCGCGCCCATCCTCAACGCCACGATCAAGCAAACCGGGGCGGCGTCGGTGCTGTTGCGCCTCGCCCCCGCCGACGAGCGGACGACGATCAACCGCGTGAAGCTTCTCGCGCCGGTCGCCCAGGCGCTGGGCGCGGCCGTCCTGGTGGAGGATGACCCAACTGTCGCGATCCGCGGTGGGGCGGACGGCGTCCACGTCACGGCTGGCCCGGAGGCGCTGCAACTGGCGATGGAGAAGCTGAAGCCGGACCGGATCGTCGGCCAGGGCGCCCTGCGGTTGCGTCATGACGCCATGGAAGCAGGCGAGGCGGGCGTCGACTACGTCATGTTCGGCGAGCCGCGCCTGCTCAGGGACGGCAGCGAGATTGCGCCGCACCTCCCGGCCGTCATCGAGCAAGCCTCTTGGTGGGCGCCGCTTTTCCAAACGCCCTGCGTCGCTTACGCTGCGTCCGCCGAGGCGGTGAAGCCGCTTGAAGCCACAGGCGCGGAGTTTGTGGCGCTGGGTCCTTGGGCCTTCGATCCACAGGGCTGAAACAAGCGATTACATTTTTTGAACCGCTGCCGAGCAAAAATCGGCTATCCCGGTGCCGGCGCGGGACGGGACCACCAGCCGGCGCCGCCGATGGCCATGCGAAAGCGCCGGCGCGGCGTTTGACGGAATTTCAGGGGGGCGGCCATGACCCGCAAGTTTTTTGGGACTGACGGCGTCCGAGGGATGGCCAACAAGGTCATCACGCCTGAGTTCGCCCTCAAGGTCGGGCAGGCCGCCGGACTGATCTTCCGCCGGGGCGATCACCGCAACCGGGTGGTGATCGGCAAGGACACGCGCCTCTCGGGCTACATGATCGAATCGGCGCTGCAGGCCGGATTCACCTCTGTCGGCATCGACGTGCTGCTGCTTGGTCCGATGCCGACTCCAGCGATCGCCATGCTGACGCGCTCCATGCGCGCCGACCTCGGCGTGATGATTTCCGCCTCGCACAACCCGTACGAGGACAACGGCATCAAGCTATTCGGACCGGACGGCTTCAAGCTCTCCGACGAGATCGAGCGCGACATCGAGGCGCTGCTCGAATCCGACCTCGCGACGCGGCTCGCCACATCTGAGCAGATCGGCCGCGCCAAGCGCATCGACGACGCCCAGGGCCGGTACATCGAGTTCGCCAAGCGAACTCTGCCCCGCAACATCGATCTCGACGGCCTGCGCATCGTCCTCGACTGCGCCAACGGCGCCGCGCACAAGGTTGCGCCGGCCGCGCTGTGGGAACTCGGCGCCGAGGTATTTCCGATCGGCGTCGAGCCCGACGGATTCAACATCAACCGCGACGTTGGCTCTACCGCGCCGGAGGCGCTCATCCGCAAGGTGAAGGAGCTCCGCGCCGATATCGGAATCGCGCTCGACGGCGACGCCGACCGCGTGCTGATCGTCGACGAAAAGGGGCAGGAGGTGAACGGCGACCAGCTCATGGCGGTCATAGCCCGCTCATGGCGCGAGGACGGACGGCTCGCCCAGCCCGGCGTTGTCGCGACAATCATGTCGAATCTCGGCCTCGAGCGTTTCCTGGGCGGGCTCGGGCTGACGCTCGCGCGCACCGCGGTCGGCGACCGCTACGTGCTCGAATTCATGCGCGAGCACGGCTACAATCTCGGCGGCGAGCAGTCGGGCCACATCATCCTGTCCGACTATTCTTCGACCGGGGATGGGCTGATCGCAGCGCTCCAGCTCCTGAGCGTCGTCAAGCGCATGGAAAAGCCGGTGAGCCAGGTTTGCCACTGCTTCGAGCCGCTGCCGCAGATTCTCAAGAATGTGCGCTACAAGGGCGACCAGCCGCTGGCGCAGGATGCTCTGGTCACCGCGATAGAAGACGCGAGGAAGCGGCTCGGCGACAAGGGGCGGCTCGTCATCCGCCCGTCCGGCACGGAGCCGGTGATCCGGGTGATGGGCGAGGGCGACGATCGCGCGCTCGTCGAGACGGTTGTCGATGACGTCGTCGAACTGATCGGCAAGGCGGCGGCCTGAGAATCCGCGCCGCTCCGGCGTTCCCTATCCGATCGACTTCATGATCTCGCGGTAGGCCGCCTCCGGAAACGCCTTGAGCGTTTCGGTCCGGATGTTGCCCGTCATGCCGAGCTGCAGGATGAAGCGCGCCGACACGGCGTCGTCAGGCGCCTCATAAACGCCGATCATGTCGTAGCGGCCCATGGTCATGAAGAAGGCCTTGAACTCGCCGCCCATGTCCTTCAGCAGCTTCTTCGCCGTATCGAGCCTGGCCGGTGAATCCTTCGCCTTGCGCACGCCGTCCGCGGTCCAATTCGCCAGCATGATGTAGGTGGTCATCGCGATCCTCCCTTGTCCCGCCCGCGCGGCGCAATCCCGTCGGGCGCGTTGCGGCAGGCACGACCAAGCTTAGGCGCTTGCCGGCGAGGAGGCTACGGCGCGCTCCGAGGAGGCTGCAGCGTCACCTGGAGCAGATTTGCCAAGTGGGGTGACAAAATCGAAAGATGAAAAAAAATAATGGCTTACCCGGAATTAACGTTAAGCGGTCCTTAAGAAAAATTCGACAATTCTGCGGCCCGTGAATCTGCGGCCGTTTGTCGTCCGCCTGAACAAAGGACACGCCTCCAGATGGGCGACATCAAATCCCTTGCGCTTGCAGCCGGGCTGATCGTCAGTTCGGCGTCCGTTACAATCGCCGCCGACCTGCCAGCCCCTGCTCCAATAGTCCCTCTTCGCGGCCCAATCGAACCCGCCGGCTTCTACCTCCGCGGCGATATCGGCTTCAGCAACCAGGAAGTCGAGCGGCTGGACAACGCCCTCTATTCTCTGGCGCCGACCGCCAATCTCAGCCGTGGTTTTGACGCAGCGCCCTTCGGCGGATTCGGCATCGGCTACAAGTTCAACAGCTGGATCCGCACCGACCTCACGGTGGAATATCGCGCCCGCGCGAACTTCAAGGGCCTCGATCGCTATGTCGATCCGACGCTGCCCACCGGTTTCGGCACCGATGAATACCATGGCAGCAAGTCCGAATGGGTCGGACTCGCCAACGTCTACTTCGATCTGGGCAACTGGTGGTCGTTCACGCCCTTCGTCGGCGTCGGCATCGGCACGGCCTACAATACGATCAGCAACTTCCGCGACACCAACATCACGACCGCCGGCGTCGCCTACGCGCCATCCGCATCGATGTGGAATTTGGCCTGGGCGCTGCACGCGGGCGTCGCCTATGACGTGACGCCGAATTTCGCGATCGAGTTCGGATACCGTTATCTCGCTCTCGGCGACGCGCGTTCCGGGGATCTCACCACCTACAATGGCGTCAACCTCATCAACAATCCGATGGTGTTCCGGAATCTCACGTCGCACGATTTCAAACTCGGCTTCCGCTGGTTGCTGGGCGGCGACTACGCGCCGGCTCCGCCAGTCGCGGTCATGCGCCGCGGCTGACGCAAGCCTCGACCAAGGTGCAAGGGCGCGGCCGACAGGCTGCGCCCTTTCCCGTTGCGGCGAATGTGAGCGCTACAGGAGAGTGACGGAAAGCGTTAAGGTTAACCGCCTCTTTACCCGCACATGGTTCCCTGCGTTGGCCGCCCGCGTCGGGCCGCTCATTCCAGGTGAATTATGGGCCGCGCCGCCATTCTCACAGTTTCCCTCGCAGCTCTCGCTTTCACCGCCGAGGCGCGCGCCGCAGACTACTCGCGCATGGTTCAGGGACCCAGCGTTGCATCCACGACGGACATGGGCGGCTGGTACCTGCGCGGCGACATCGGCTACGTGCTGCCATGGCGGCCGACCGGCGACGGAATTCTGCCCAACGGCGTCGTCCGCACCTTTGAGAACGAGCGCTTCGGCAACTCCATGATGCTTGGCCTCGGCCTGGGCTATCGACTGAACAGCTGGTTTCGCGCCGACCTGACCGCCGAGTGGCGAAAGGACTATGACTTCAGCGCCACCAATTCCGGCAGCAACTACGTCAACGGCTATTCCGACGAACGCGCGAAATTCTCAGCCCGCACATTCATGCTCAACGGCTATGTCGATCTCGGCACCTGGTCCGGGCTGACGCCCTATATCGGCGGCGGCGTCGGCGTCACGAACAAGGAAGTGAAAGACTGGTCGACGCAGGTGTTCTGCTTCACTGCTTTCTGCACGCCCACGCTTGCGATGAACACTCTCCCCGATACGAGCAAGACCGGCGCGAGCTGGGCGGTGATGGCCGGCGTCGCGTGGGAGATCACGCCGAACCTCTCGCTCGATATCGGCTATCGCTATCTCAGCCTGGGAGAGATCACCACGAATCCCGATTCATTCGGCGTCTCGGCCAAGATCGGCGACGTAAAAATCAACGAAGTGAAGGCCGGTTTCAGATATAAGTTCAACTGATCTCGACGACTAAGAATCGAGGCAACCGGACGGCGGGACGAAAGTCCCGCCGTTCGTCACTCATGTTCCTGCGGGATGCAGTCTATCGCTTCACCGAATGGAGCGGGAAGCAAGCGTTGGACTCGCGCTACGAATTTCTGGCCGCTGCAAAACGCGCCGCTTCGCGCAGAATGTCCGCCTCCTTCCCGAACCGCGACAGCGCCACAACCGCCTCGTCCGTCAGTCGCTCCAATTCTTCTCTCGCGCGCTTGATGCCGAGCCGATTTGCGAGCGTCGCCTTGCCCTTGGCGTCATCCTTGCCAGTGGCCTTTCCGATCGATTCAGGAGTCGATTCCAGGTCGAGCAGATCGTCAGCGATCTGAAAGGCAGCGCCGAAGCCGGTCGCATAGATGTCAAGGGCGGCGCGCTCTGCGGCGCTGGCGCGCCCGAGCGTGGCGCCCATCGCAACAGAGGCGCGGATGAGCGCGCCTGTCTTCATGCGCTGAATGAGACGCACGCCTACTTCGTCCGGCGCGGAAGAGCCGAAGCGGCCTTCAGCTGCAAGGTCGAGCATCTGGCCGCCGACCATGCCTCCGACGCCGGCGCCGCGCGCTGCTTCGCTCACCAGCGCGATGCGAGTGGCGGCGTCCGTGTCCGTTCGTTCATCCGCAAGAATATCGAACGCGAGAGTCAAAAGCGCATCGCCCGCAAGGATAGCGGTCGCTTCGTCGAACGCCCGATGCACGGTGGGGCGGCCGCGCCGCAGATCATCGTCATCCATCGCAGGCAGGTCGTCATGGACAAGCGAATAGGCATGCACGCATTCGATGGCGGCGGCGGCGCGCAAAGCGCCTTCGGCTTCATGGCCGAAGAGGGCCGCAGTCTCGACGACCAGCAATGCGCGGAGGCGCTTGCCGCCGCCGAGCGTCGCATGGCGCATCGCCGCGATGAGCCGCGGCGGTCGCACGATCTCCCCCGCCGCGGCGTTTTCGCCCAATAATGTGTCGAGCATTGATTGCGTTGACGCTGCGATCCCGGCCAGTCGCCGCGAAAAATGTTCCGAAGAAAGCGACATCGGTGGGGATCGCTGAACCTGATGATGCGGCGCG
>JBEVKO010000236.1:0-18086 GCA_040509705.1 Beijerinckiaceae bacterium | reverse complement strand
CCGCCATCTCGCGGCAGGGAGAGCCCGCGCCGTCGGCTGCGGCGAGCAGGGCGGCGCGCAGCCGGCGCCCGTCGGACAGCTGAAGTTCGAGACCGGCGGCGCCGGCGTGACGCGCGGTGACGCCCGCGGCGATTGCCGGAATTCTTGCGGCTTGCAGTTCGTCTGACAGCGTGAACAGCAAGTCGCCCTCGTCAACGATGTGCGCCAGCGGCTCCTCGGACGCCTCAAAAGTCAGGAGAGCCTGCCGCACCGGATCCTGGAGGCGGCTGTCGGTGATCCGCATCTCCCGAACGGGCTGCACGGAAGCTTCAAGCTTCGGCCAAACGCCGATCTCCATCAGCAGCGCGCGGCTCGCCGTGGTGATCGCGTAGGCGCGCCCGCTGGAAGGCGGCCGAGGTGCGCGCGGCTCCGCGATCGCGACGCTGACCGTTCCTCTACTGCGATGGTGAAGGGCGAGCGCTAAGGCCTTGCCTATCACGCCGCCGCCGGCGACGACCACGCTGGCGCTCACAATCTCTCTCGCATCGTTGTTTGCGGGGTGCGGCAAACTTGACCCTCCCACTGCGGCAGGGCCTGATCGCCGCGCACTGGGACGCGCGGGATGGCCAGGTCGGTTCAGGAACTTCTCGACATTCTCGCGCTCGAACCCTTGGAAGACAATCTGTTCCGGGGCCGCAGCTCGCAGGTCGGATGGCAGCGCATCTTTGGCGGGCTGGTGATCGCCCAGGCGCTGATGGCGGCGGCGCGCACTGTCGAGGGCCGGGTTGCGCATTCCATGCATGCTTACTTTCTCTTGCCGGGCGATCCAAAGGTTCCGATCGTTTACAGCATCGATCGCATCCGCGACGGGCGCAGCTTCAACACTCGCCGCGTCGTCGCCATCCAGCACGGACAGGCGATCTTCTCGCTGGCCGCGTCCTTCCACGCAGAAGAACAGGGGCTCGATCATCAGACGCCGATGCCGATTGTCCCGTTTCCGGAGGAGCTGGAGGCGCGCGACGCGGCGCTAGCCGCTGCGGCGTCGCCGCGCGCGGAAAAGGGGTAGGCCTACTTCGCGCGCGCGCGTCCTATTGAATTGCGCCCGGTGGAAATGGAGCGCTACCTGTCCCCTGAGCCTCGAAACCCATCGTTCAATATGTGGATGCGGGCCTTCGAGCCGATGCCGGACGATCCCGCGATCCACCAATGCGCGCTCGCCTACGCGTCCGACATGACCCTTTTGAACACCAGCCTCGTGGCTCACGGCCGAACCCTGTTCGAGCCGTCGCTCCAGGCCGCAAGCCTCGACCATTCGATCTGGTTTCACAGGACGTTCCGGATGGATGAATGGCTGCTCTACGCACAGGACAGCCCATCCTCGTCCGGAGGCCGCGGCTTTGCGCGTGGCTCGGTTTTCCGCCGTGACGGAACCCTCGCGGCCTCGGTCGCGCAGGAAGGATTGATCCGCCAGCGCCGGCCAAACCCTCCCGCCTGATTGCATAATAAATAGGCGCCATGCACGCCCCGTAGTCGCGGCGACCTTCCGATTCGGGGAAAGCCGCCTCCATCCCGCCATTATCGGGCACGGGCGCATCTGGCACGGGCCTTGATTGGCCAAGCCCGTCGATGTGTCGCGGGGGCCGGTGGGACCGCGTATTAATGAGGAGCTGAAAGCGATGAAGATCGTCATGGCGATCATCAAGCCGTTCAAGCTCGACGAGGTGCGCGATGCGTTGACCTCGATCGGGGTGCACGGTCTCACGGTGACGGAAGTCAAAGGCTATGGAAGGCAGAAGGGTCACACCGAAATCTACCGCGGCGCCGAATACGCGGTGAGCTTCCTTCCCAAGCTGAAGATCGAGGTCGCCGTCGACACAGCGCTCGCGCCGCGCGTCGTCGAAGCCATCACCAGCGCCGCGCGCACCGGCCAGATCGGCGACGGAAAAATTTTCGTCTCTTCGATCGAACGCGCCGTCCGCATCCGCACCGGCGAAACCGACGTCGACGCGCTGTGATCATGCCAGCTCTTCTCTCGCGACGCCTGCCATTCATTCCAGGAGTTTAATCGATGTTCCTTCCACGCTTCGGCAAGACGGCGCTGATCGGCGCGGGCCTCTCGGCCCTCGCGGCGACGCCAGCCTTCGCCGCGCTGACGGTCAACAAGGGCGACACTGCGTTCATGCTGATCGCGACCGTGCTCGTCCTGCTCATGACCATTCCCGGCCTCGCCCTGTTTTATGGCGGGCTCGTGCGCAGCAAGAATATGCTGTCGGTGCTGACGCAGGTCCTTGCCATTGTCTGCATCGTTTCGATCATCTGGGTCGTCTACGGCTACAGCCTCGCCTTCACCGGCGGCGGCGCGCTGAACGACTATGTCGGCGGCTTCTCCAAGATGTTCCTCATGGGCGTGACGCCGGAATCGAGCGTCGCGACCTTCTCGAACGGCGTCGGCGTTCCAGAGCTGGTCTATGTCTGCTTCCAGATGACCTTCGCTTGCATCACACCGGCGCTGATCGTCGGCGCCTTCGCCGAGCGCATCAAGTTTTCGGCGCTGGTGCTCTTCATCATTCTCTGGGTGACGTTCATCTATTTCCCGATCGCTCATATGGTCTGGTATTGGGGCGGCCCGGATGCGTTCGGCGACGCGGCCAAGGCCGTCGCGGCGGCGACCGAAGCAGCAGCGAAGACGGCGGCGCAAGCCAAGCTCGACGAAGTCTCGGCTGATGCAGGCCTCATCTACAAGTGGGGCGCCCTCGACTTCGCCGGCGGCACGGTCGTGCACATCAACGCGGGCGTCGCCGGCATCGTCGGCGCGCTCGTTCTCGGCAAGCGCATCGGCTTCGGCAAGGAACTGATGGCGCCCCATTCGCTCACCATGACGATGATCGGCGCAGCCCTTCTCTGGGTCGGCTGGTTCGGCTTCAACGCCGGCTCCAATCTCGAAGCCAACGGCACGGCGGGGCTCGCGATGATGAACACCTTCGTCGCGACCGCCGCCGCAGGACTGTCCTGGCTCTTCGTCGAATGGGCTATGAAGGGCAAGCCGTCCCTGCTCGGACTTGCGTCAGGCGTCGTCGCGGGTCTCGTCGCTGTGACTCCCGCGGCGGGTTTTGCGGGGCCGATGGGTTCCATCGTGCTCGGCCTGATCGCCGGCGCCGTCTGCTTCTTCTTCTGCTCGACGGTGAAGAACAGCTTTGGCTACGACGACTCGCTCGACGTGTTCGGCGTGCATTGCATCGGCGGAATCATTGGCGCGATCGGGACCGGCATCCTCGTCAATCCCTCGCTCGGCGGCGTCGGCATCCCCGACTACACCACCAAGCCGGGCGAGCTCGCGGTCGCGGCCTACGAGTTCGGCCCCGCGGTGATGGCGCAGGTCAAGGCGGTGCTGCTCACCATCGTCTGGTCGGGCGTCGGATCGTTCATCCTCTACAAGCTCGTCGATCTCGTGATTGGTCTTCGCGTCCCGCACGAGCTGGAGCGCGAGGGCCTCGATCTCGCCGAGCATGGCGAGCGCGCCTACAACTACTGACGCTTGCGGCGGCTCGCGCCGCCGCGAGCCGCAACTTTCCTCCCGGCTCATCGAGCCCACCTTCCGGCGCGGACCTGTCCGCGCCGGCTTTCTTTTCACTGCCCGGCCCTGGCAAGGTTAAGCGGGTCTTAACCGGCGCGTCGCTAGTTTGATCATTCAGATCGTGACCCCTTTGGCGCTTCCGAAGGGCCTCCGGAGCAACCCATGCGAACGACGCGCAACCGCGCGCGCTTCATCGACTGGATTCCAGATCCGGTCCGGGAATTCGCCGCGCGCCGCGCCGCCGAGACCACCGGGCTCGCGCTGGTGGCGGGCGCCGCTGCTTGCGCGGCCGCTCTCGCCACATGGAGCGTTCAGGATCCCAGCTTCAACCACGCGACGCAGGCTCCGACCCGCAATCTGCTCGGCGCTCCAGGCGCCATCGTCGCCGACTTGGCGATGCAGCTCTTCGGCCTCGCAATCATCGCCGTGCTGTTGCCGCCCACGGTGTGGGGCGTGCGCCTGATCGCCGGACGCTCGATTCCCGGGCGCTGGTGGCGAATCGCCTTCTGGATCGTCGGCTGTTGCGCCGCCGCGGCCATGCTCAGCGCGCTGCCCCGGGCCGACCGCTGGCCCTTGCCCGGCGGACTTGGCGGCGCCGTCGGCGACGTCCTGCTGACCGCCGCGAAAAACTTGATCGGCTCCATCTCGAAACCGATGGCGGGCGCCGCAAGCTTCGTCTTTGCGGGGCTGGCCATCCTTGGCCTGACCGGCTCGGTGAGCTTCGGCGACGTTCAAACGGCTGATGAGGATGAGGATGAGCCGGCGCCGCGCCGCGCGGACGACGAACGACCTGATCAGGACTCTGAGCCGGGCTTGGCGATCATCTGGGTCGGCGCTGTCGTTCATGCGATGCTGGCCGCGAAGTCCGCGATCGGACGCGCAATGCGCGACGGCGCTCGCTATGGCCGCGCGCGCATGACCGCCGCGCGCAGCGCTCCAGCCCCCGGCCAAGATGTTCGCCATGACGGCGCACGGCGCGAGCCGACATTCGAAGCCGGCGGCCGCGCCGACGAGGATATCGCTGCGATCGAACCCCGGACCATTGAAGCCGACTACATCCGTCAAAGCAGCGGAACGCGCGTCGCGACTCCGCCTCAGCCGCCGAAGGCCGGCAAGCGCATCGACAAGGAGCGGCAACCGTCATTGCTTGATCGCGATTCGGATTACGAGCTCCCACGGCTGACCTTCCTGGCGGAGCCTAAGAAGTCACTGTTGCCGCTCGTCTCCGAAGATGCGCTTGAACAGAATGCGCGTCTGCTGGAAGGCGTACTTGAGGATTTCGGCGTCAAGGGCGAGATCACCGCGGTGCGACCGGGACCTGTCGTCACGCTCTACGAATTCGAGCCGGCGCCCGGCACGAAGTCGTCTCGCGTCATTTCGCTCGCTGACGACATCGCGCGCTCCATGAGCGCCCTGTCGGCGCGCGTTGCAGTCATTCAGGGCAAGAACGCGATTGGCGTCGAGCTTCCCAACCATCGTCGCGAAACAGTTTACTTGCGCGAATTGCTTGCCTCGCAGGACTACGAAGCGACGAAGCAGCGGCTCGCGCTCTGCCTCGGCAAAACGATCGGCGGCGAGCCTGTGATCGCAGAGCTCGCCCGCATGCCGCATCTGCTCGTCGCGGGCACGACGGGGTCGGGCAAGTCCGTCGCCATCAACACCATGATCCTGTCGCTCGTCTATCGGCTGACGCCGGACGACTGTCGCCTGATCATGGTCGATCCAAAGATGCTCGAATTGTCGGTGTATGATGGCATCCCGCATCTTCTGACTCCTGTCGTCACCGATCCGAAGAAGGCCGTCGTCGCGCTGAAATGGGCCGTGCGCGAGATGGAGGATCGCTACAAGAAGATGGCGAAGCTCGGTGTGCGCAACATCGACGGATTCAATGCGCGCGTCATCGAAGCCAAGACGCGCGGCGAACAGATCACGCGCACGGTGCAAACTGGTTTCGATCGCGAGACAGGCGAGCCGATGTTCGAAAACGAGACGATGGAGCTCGATCGGCTTCCTTACATCGTCGTCATCGTCGACGAGATGGCCGATCTGATGATGGTCGCGGGCAAGGAGATCGAAGGCGCGGTGCAGCGTCTCGCACAGATGGCGCGCGCTGCAGGCATTCACGTCATCCTCGCGACGCAGCGCCCGTCGGTCGACGTCATTACCGGCACCATCAAAGCGAATTTTCCGACGCGCATTTCATTCCAGGTCACATCGAAGATCGACAGCCGCACGATACTCGGAGAGCAGGGCGCTGAGCAGCTGCTCGGCCAGGGCGACATGCTCTACATGGCCGGCGGCGGACGCATCACGCGCGTGCACGGACCGTTCGTTTCTGACGAAGAGGTCGAGCGCGTCGTCGCGCATCTGAAGCGCCAGGCCAAGCCGCGCTATCTTGAAGAGGTCACGGCCGACGATGCGACCGAGGAGGGCGATGGCGCGCCGGTGTTCGATCAGGGCGAATTCGGCACTGGCTCGGGTGATCTCTACGACCAGGCGATCGCGGTCGTGCTGAGAGACAAGAAGGCGTCCACGTCCTACATTCAGCGTCGCCTCCAGATCGGCTACAACCGGGCTGCGTCGTTGATGGAGCGGATGGAGAAGGAAGGCATTGTCGGGCCCGCCAACCACGCCGGCAAGCGCGAGATCCTGATGGAGACGCCCGCCGGCGATGAAGACTAGCCGCAAAACGGCCACATGGATCGAGGAACGCTCGCGCCTCTCCCGCGTTGATCCGCCTATGCCGTACGCCGCCAGACTCCTCACCGCTACCGTCGCGCTTTTGGTCGCGACGGGCGCCGCCTTCGCCCAGGCGCCGCCGCTGCCCCCGGTTCGCCCCCCTGCGAGCGTCCCCGCGCCCGCCGCGCCTCCTGCGGCCGGGCCGGCCG
Organism: Beijerinckiaceae bacterium; assembly: GCA_040509705.1. Taxonomy (GTDB): domain Bacteria; phylum Pseudomonadota; class Alphaproteobacteria; order Rhizobiales; family Beijerinckiaceae; genus Terrirubrum. The sequence goes on along the minus strand of JBEVKO010000236.1, from coordinate 11,645 downwards.
CAACGCCTGCCGCCGCCCGGCAAGGCGCCGCGCTCGACCAGTCCGAGATCGTCCAGCGCGCCAACGCCTTCCTGAACTCCCTCACGACGCTGACTGGGGACTTCGCCCAGACCGGCGGCGACGGACGCCAGTATCGAGGCCGCCTCTACGTCCAGAAGCCGGGGAAGCTGCGTTTCGAATACAATCCCCCAGCGGTCATCGAAGTGGTCTCTGATGGCACCTCGGTCATAGTGCGTGATCGCAAGCTGGCGACGCAGGATCTTTACGCGATCGGGCAGACGCCGCTGAAGTTCCTCCTGAAAGAGCAGTTGGACCTGTCGCGCGACACGACCGTGTTGCGCGCCTCGGCCGACGGCGACAACGCCTCGGTGACGCTGGAGGACAGGAATACGCTGGGCGGCGTATCGCGCATAACGCTGACCTTTGACTCGAAAAGTTTCGCCCTGAAGAACTGGCGGATCCGGGATCCGCAAGGTCACGACACCTTCGTCGCCTTGTCCAATATCGACACCAGTTCGCGCCCCGATCCCGGCAAGTTTCGCATCGACTACCAGCGCGACCTCGGCCGCTGATTCGCCGAACCCTCTTGCGCTGAATGGCTCAACCGTGCATCCCGTCCAACGACGGATGAACGAATGCGCCTGACGATCGCAACATGGAATATCAATTCGGTGCGACTGCGCTTCGGGCAGATCGCGCGCTTCTGCGTTGAGAATCAGCCGGATGTGCTCTGCCTGCAGGAGACAAAGTGCGTCGATGATGTGTTTCCGCGTAAGGAAGCTGAGAAACTCGGCTATGAGCACGTCGCCGTGCATGGGCAGAAGAGCTACAACGGCGTCGCCATTTTGTCGAAATTGCCGTTCGCCGATGTGACGCGCGAGAACTTCTGTGGTCTCGAGGATCGTCGCCATATCAGCGTTCGATTTTCCGGTGATGCAGGCGCCGCTCAGGAACTCGTCATCCACAATTTCTACATTCCTGCGGGCGGCGATATCCCTGATCCCGAGGTCAACCCGAAGTTCGCACACAAGCTTCGATTTCTCGACGAGCTGGCGCAATGGTCGGACCGCTGCAAAGCGGCGGAACGGGCAATCGTCGTCGGCGATCTCAATGTGGCCCCCTATGAGCATGATGTATGGAGCCACAAGCAGTTGCTCGACATCGTCAGCCATACGCCGATCGAGACTGACAAGTTCAAGCATATCATCGCGGCCGGCCAATGGATCGATGCGCTGCGCGCGCTAAAGCCCGAGCCGGAAAAACTCTATTCGTGGTGGAGCTACCGCGCTGCGGACTGGCAGCTGTCAAACCGCGGGCGAAGACTTGACCATATATGGCTTTCGCCGGCGCTCGCCGGGTCGCTCGCAGCGGGCGACATCATCAGCCCGACGAGAGGCTGGGAGCGGCCATCCGACCACGTGCCCGTGGTTGCGACGCTGGAGTTGTAAAGCCGCTTTCGTTTTGAGTCGGTGACGAATGAATTCAGACAGGCCACAATCCCGCGAGGCCGCGCGTCAGTCGCGCGACAAAGCGGGAGGCTTTGAATGCCGCTGGATGCGGACGTCATTATTGTCGGTGGCGGACTCAGCGGCCTTGTCGCCGCGGCGGAACTTGCGGCCGCGGGCCGAACATTCATCCTGCTCGATCAGGAGCCTGAGCAATCACTGGGCGGACAGGCTTACTGGTCGTTCGGAGGCTTGTTTTTTGTCGATTCTCCCGAGCAGCGTTTCATGTGCATTCGCGACTCCCACGCGCTCGCCTTGCAGGACTGGATGGGAAGCGCAGGCTTTGATCGGGAGGAGGATCATTGGCCGCGGCGCTGGGCAGAAGCTTATTTGGATTTCGCCGCGGGCGAAAAGCGCGCGTGGCTGAAAGAGCTTGGACTGCGCTGGTTCAAGGTGGTGGGATGGGCGGAGCGCGGCGGTTATGGCGCGATTGGACATGGCAATTCCGTTCCGCGATTCCATGTTACATGGGGCACCGGACCCGGCGTGATCGAGCCGTTCGTCGCGCAAATCCGCGAAGCCGAGAAGAAGGGGCTCGCACAGCTCCGTTTTCGCCATCGGGTGGCTCGCCTGACAAAGACAGTCGGCGCAGTCGACGGCGTCGAAGGCGAGATTCTCGAGGACAGCGGCGTCGAGCGCGGCAGGACGAGTTCGCGTAAAATTGTCGGCGACTTTTCTTTGAAAGCGCAGGCGGTGATTGTCGCATCTGGCGGAATCGGCGCCAACCACGACCTCGTGCGCAACGCTTGGCCTGCCCGACTCGGCGAGGCGCCAAAACGCCTGTTATGCGGCGTGCCCGCCCATGTCGATGGCAAGATGATTGGCGTTGCGCAGGAGGCCGGCGCGCGCGCCATCAATGGCGATCGCATGTGGCACTATGTCGAAGGCGTCGCCAACTGGAGTCCGATCTGGCCCGGGCACGCAATCCGTATTCTGCCCGGACCATCATCGCTCTGGTTCGATGCGCGCGGTCGCCGACTTCCCGTGCCCCTTTTCCCCGGATTCGATACGCTCGGCACGCTCAGCCACATCATGCGGACGGGGTATGATTATTCGTGGTTCGTGCTCAATCGCGCCATCATCGCGAAGGAGTTCGCGCTCTCGGGCTCTGAGCAAAATCCGGACCTCACAAGCAAGAGCATGCTGCAGGTCATCAAGCGCGCGGCAGCAAAAATTCCCGCGCCAGTCCAGGCTTTCATGGACAAGGGCGAGGATTTCATCGTTGAGCACGACCTGTCGAACCTCGTGCGCCGGATGAATGCGCTGGCCGGGCGTGATCTTATTGATGAGCCGACTTTGCGCGCCGAGATCGAGGCGCGCGATCGGCAGATCGACAATCCCTTCGCCAAGGACATGCAGGTCATCGCGATTCGCGGTATGCGCAGCTATCTCGGCGATAAGCTCATTCGCACCGCGCGCCCGCACGGGATTCTTAATCCGAAATACGGACCTTTGATCGCTGTGCGTCTCAACATTCTCACTCGTAAATCGCTGGGAGGTCTCGAAACCGACTTAAGCGGCCGAGTGCTGACATCCGCCGGCGCACCGCTCGCAGGACTTTATGCTGCGGGGGAGGCGGCGGGATTCGGTGGCGGCGGCATGCACGGCTATCGCGCCCTCGAAGGCACATTTCTCGGCGGCTGCATTTTTTCAGGACGCATCGCCGGTCGAGCCGCGGCAAACGCTGTCGCATGATCAGCCGATCTGGTCGATCTTCTGTCTAATCAGCGCGGTCTGGCCGCTCAGCCTGCGCAAGTCGGCCGCATAGGCCTGATGGATGGCGGCGGCGTTCTGCGGAAACTCTTCCAGCACACGCTTGAACAAATGGCGCGAGATGACGATCGCTTCACTGTCGGCGCGCGCGACGGCCTGCGCCGGATGCTGAGTTGCGACCAGAAGCGCGACTTCGCCGATAAGAGCGCCGGCGCGTGCGATCTGGCGCGGCTCGCCTTGCTGATCTTCATCAAGACCGATTTCGCCCGACATCACAACCGCGCCGCCAAAGCTCGTTTCGCCCTTTCGGAACAGTACATCGCCGGGGCGCAGGCGGCGGCGATCGCCAGAGAAGGCGAGCAATCGCAATGCGTCGCGTTCGAGAAGCGAGAGCGGCCGGGCCTGGCCCAGGATGGCGATGTCTGTGTCGAGACTCATGTGCTGATTGGGCCTGCCGATTATGGCACGAGTTTGTAGCCGCCCTGTTCGGTGACGAGAATCGCCGCCTCCGAAGGATCGCGCTCGATTTTTTGTCGCAGGCGGTAGATGTGGGTCTCGAGCGTGTGCGTCGTCACTTGGGAGTTGTAGCCCCACACCTCCTGCAGAAGCGTGTCTCGCGGCACTACTTTTTGATTGGCGCGGTAGAGATACCGCAAGATCGCGGTCTCCTTCTCGGTGAGCTTGAGTTTTGAGCCCTTGTCCGACACCAGCATTTTGGAGCCGGGCTTGAACGTATAGGGACCGACGTTGAAGACCGCGTCCTCGCTGCCCTCATGCTGCCGGAGCTGCGCCCGTATGCGCGCCAGCAGCACAGCGAACTTGAAAGGCTTCACAACGTAATCGTTGGCGCCGGCCTCGAGCCCGAGAATCGTGTCGGCGTCGCCGCCGTGCCCCGTCAGCATGATGATTGGGCTGCGGAAATTGCTTTTCCGCATGATTTTCACCGCCTCTCGCCCATCCATGTCCGGCAGGCCGACATCCATCACGACGCAGTCCACGCGCTCGGCCTTCACGATCGCAACGGCCTTCGCGGCGGTGTCGGCTTCTCGGACCGCAAATTCGTCGTGGAGCCCCAGTTGCTCAGTCAGCACGGCGCGCAATTCCGTGTCGTCGTCCACGAGGAGTATCTGGTGCGCGTTGGACATGGAGCGATCCCTGAGTGCGCGACGCGGGCGCCGCGTGCAAGACCTAGTCCGTCGCGCCACTCCGAGGCAAGGTGGATCGCCCCCCGAGCCGGCGGCTAGCTATTTGCCTCCGACGCATTGGGATTGACCTGTGAGCTTGGCGCACGCACTCAGCGCTCATGCTCAAATCGCCCATTTCTATTTTGCGCGTACGGCGCGTGGCCGCATCGCCTCATCGAGGCAAGCTCATCGTCGACGGACGTGCTTTTCCCTGTGCGCTGGGCCGGAGCGCAATCGTTTCTGTGAAGCGCGAGGGGGACGGCGGCACGCCGCGCGGCCGGTTTCGGCTCATCGGGCTCTGGCGTCGGCCCGATCGGAAGCCTCTGCGCTGCCTTTTGCCGACCCGCCGCATCCGGCCCGACCAGGGCTGGTGTGATGCTCCCGACCATCGCCTCTATAATCGCCCGGTGCGGCTCCCTTTCGCCGCGAGCCATGAAGCCATGTGGCGCAGCGACCACCTCTATGATCTCGTGGCTGATATCGACTGGAATCGCGGCCCGATCATCAAAGGAAAGGGGAGCGCGATTTTCCTCCATGCGGCGCGGCCGGACTATTCCGCCACTGCCGGCTGCGTTGCGCTTTCGCCCGGCGATCTTCGAAGGCTTTTCGGCCGTATTAGCCGTAACTGCCTAATTCAGATCGAATAGGCGTCTAGCCGGGCCGCGGCCCGAAGATTGCGGTTCCAATGCGGACATGCGTCGCCCCAAGCATGATAGCCTGTGCGAAGTCGGCGCTCATTCCCATGGAAAGCAGCGGCGCATTCAACGTTTTGGCCTTGCTCGCGAGCAGGGCGAAATGAGGAGAAGGGGGGTGATCGGCTGGGGGAATCGCCATGAGCCCATCGATATTGAGTGAGTATGTGCGCCGGCAAAGCTCAAGGAAAACTTCGACATCCTGCGGCGCGATTCCGCCCTTCTGCGGCTCTTCGCCTGTATTCACCTGAACGAAAAGCCGCGGCCTCTTTCCGGTCCTTTCGATCTCCTTCGCGAGCTCGCGCGCCAGGCTTTCGCGATCGAGCGTCTGGATGGCGTCGAACAGCTGCACTGCGTCGCGCGCCTTATTCGATTGCAGCGGCCCGATCAGATGGAGTTCGACGCCTGGATAGCGTTCGCGCAGGTCCGGCCACTTGCGCTTGCTCTCTTGGACGTAATTCTCCCCGAACACGCGATGCCCGGCGGCCAACACCGGCTCAACCGACTCGGGAGGCGCAAGCTTGGAGACGGCGATGAGGGTCACTGAATGGGCGGCGCGCCCGGCGTCGGCGATCGCGCGATCGACCTCGCGACGCACAGACTTGTATCGGTGCGCAATGGCTGAGGCGTCTTCGCCACGGGCTAGGGAAATCATGTTCGCGGCAATAACTCTGGCCGGGCAGTCCGGCAAATCGGTTGACCGGGCAAAGTGATTCTGTCCTAGTCCGCGCGGTTTTCATGAGGCGTTTCATCGCCTGCCCAGCCGACATGACACAAACAGAACGCTACAACTCCAGGGAAGTCGAGCCGCGCTGGCGCAAGGAATGGGAAGCGCGCGATTTGTTCCGGACGCAAAACGATGATCCGCGCCCCAAGTACTATGTGCTTGAAATGTTTCCGTATCCGTCGGGGCGCATCCATATGGGACACGTCCGAAACTATGCCATGGGCGATGTCGTGGCGCGCTACATGCGCGCGAAGGGGTTCAACGTGCTCCATCCCATGGGATGGGACGCCTTTGGTCTTCCCGCTGAGAATGCTGCTCGCGACAACAGGGTCAATCCACGCGACTGGACTTATTCCAACATCGCCACGATGAAGGCGCAGTTGCAGACAATGGGCCTGTCGCTCGACTGGTCGCGCGAACTCGCAACCTGCGATCCGAGCTACTACAAGCACCAGCAGAAGATGTTCCTGGACTTCTGGAAGGCTGGGCTCGTCGAGCGCAAATCCGCGAAAGTGAACTGGGATCCGGTTGACATGACCGTGCTCGCCAACGAGCAGGTTATCGACGGCCGCGGCTGGCGGTCCGACGCCCTGGTGGAACAGCGCGATTTGACCCAATGGTTCTTCAAGATCACCGCCATGTCTGAGGAATTGCTGACGGCGTTGGATGGCCTCGATCGCTGGCCGGACAAGGTCAAGCTGATGCAGCGAAACTGGATCGGGCGGTCCGACGGCCTGCTGGTCCGATGGGCGCTGAAATCGGATGAGGCGCCGCCCGCCGTTCGCGAGCTTGAAGTCTTTACGACGCGCCCGGACACAATCTTCGGCGCATCGTTCATGGCGATTTCGCCGGACCATCCTCTGGCCAAGGCGGCGTCGACCTCCAATCCTGACCTCGCCGCTTTCTGTGAGGCGTGCCGCCGCATGGGGACGTCCGTCGCTGCGCTTGAGACTGCCGAGAAAGTCGGGTTCGATACCGGCATTCGCGCTATTCACCCGTTCGATCCGACGTGGGAAGTTCCCGTATACGTGGCGAACTTCATCCTGATGGAGTACGGCACGGGCGCCATATTCGGCTGCCCCTCCGGTGATCAGCGCGACATGGAGTTCGCGCGCAAGTATGGCTTGCCGGTGACTCCCGTGATTGTCCCGGCCGACGAATCGGCCCGAGCTCAGGCGCTCGTCGATGTTGCGAACGCCAAACCCTTCCTGGACGACGGCGTGATGATCAATTCGCGCTTTCTCGACGGGATGACGACAACGGAAGCTCTTGAGGAGGTCGCGCGCCGCCTGCACGCGACGACATTGGACGGGAAGCCCGTCGCCGTACGCAAGGTGCAGTATCGCCTTCGGGACTGGCTGATTTCAAGACAACGCTATTGGGGCTGTCCGATTCCGGCCATCCATTGCGACGATTGCGGCGTCGTTCCGGTTCCCGACGAAGCGCTGCCGGTGACGCTCCCGAACGATGTGTCCTTCGACAGGCCGGGGAATCCGCTCGATCATCACCCGGTCTGGAAAAATTGCGCCTGCGCGCAATGCGGAAAGCTTGCGAGGCGGGACACCGACACGATGGACACCTTCGTCGATTCGTCCTGGTATTTCGCGCGCTTCACCGACACGGAAAACAATCAGGCGCCGACAACCTTGTCCGCCGTCGATGGGAAGAGCGGGTGGCTGCCGGTCAAGCAGTACATTGGCGGCGTTGAACACGCGATTCTTCATCTGCTCTATTCGCGATTCTTCGCGCGCGCGATGAAGATCACGGGACATTTGAATGAGGTGGAGGAGCCGTTCGACGGCATGTTTACGCAGGGCATGGTGGTGCACGAGACCTATCGCTCTCCTGACGGCTCCTACGTGCTGCCCTCCGACGTACGGATCGAGAGCGATGGCGCAACGCGCCGGGCGTTTCATATCGACAACGGAACGCCAATCGAAATCGGGCCTATCGAGAAGATGTCGAAGTCGAAGAAGAATGTTGTCGATCCCGATGATATTCTCGCATCATGGGGCGCCGATACTGCGCGTTGGTTCATGCTGTCCGATTCGCCGCCGGATCGCGATGTGATCTGGTCGGAGGAAGGCGTGCAGGGTGCCCACCGGTTCGTTCAGCGTATCTGGCGCTTCATCAATGACGTCGCCGGACTGACGTCGGGGGACGGCGCCGCTGACGCTGCAGCCTCCCTGCAGGCGAGGAAGGCGGCCCACAAGGCGCTCGCGCAGGTTGAGCGCTGCATCGAGGATCTTGGCTTCAACAAGGCCATCGCTTTTATTTATACCTTGGTCAATGAGCTGGACGCCGCGCTCAAGGCGAAGGCGAGCCGATCTGCGCTCGCCGATTCGGCGGGCATGCTCGTGCAGATGTTCGCTCCGATGATGCCGCATCTGGCGGAAGAATGCTGGCGGACGCTGGGCCGCGAAGGCTTGGCTGCCGAGGCGACGTGGCCCAAGGTGGACCGGAGCCTTCTGCAGGAGGATGAGGTGACGTTGCCTGTGCAGATCAACGGCAGAAAGCGCGCCGAGGTCACTGTCTCCCGTAGCGCTGATGCGCGGCAGACCGAGGCCGCGGTGCTTGCGCTTGACGCGGTTCAGCGCGCGCTTGAGGGCAAGCCTGTGCGCAAGGTGATCGTGGTTCCGCAGAGGATCGTCAATGTTGTGGCCTGATCGGTTCCGCCTGCTGCGTGTTTTCTTGTCAGGCATTGCGCTCGCTGCTTCTCTTGCGCTCGCGGGCTGCTTGCGCCCGCTTTATGGGCCGACGGCCAGCGGGGCGTCGATGCAGGAGGAACTCGCGGCCATCGAGATTCCTGAAATTCCTGAGCGTCTCGGGCACTACTTGCGGACGGAGCTGATTTTCCTTCTCGACGGATCAGGTCACAAGTCGGCGAAGCGCTACGTTCTGACGATCGCGCCGACAACGAACCTGCTTTCGGCGATCGTCGATTCGTCTTCTGCGCGCGCTGACGTCGCAACGCTCAATGGGACCGCGGCTTTCCAGCTCAAAACGGCCGATGGAGCGCGCGTCGTTTATCAGGGAAGCGCCATCGGCAGCGCCACCTATGATCGCTCCGCTCAGCGCTTCGCGACAGTACGCGCCGCGCGCGACGCGGAAATCCGTCTCGCGAAGCTGCTGGCGGAGCAGATTAAGAACCGGATTGCCGCCGCGCTCGCATCGCGCACAAGCTGATCGTGACGGTACTGCGCGGCGGCGATATCGACAGGTATGTCGCAGCGCCCGGCGGCAGACACGGTCTCGTGCTCCTCTATGGCGCTGATGCGGGCCTTGTGACGGAGCGCGGCGCAGCGATTGCGATGCGCTCGGTGCCCGATCCCGAAAATCCTTTGGCGATCGTTCGGCTCGACGGCGATGAGCTGGCGTCCGATGTGATGCGCCTCACCGACGAGGCGAACGCCATCGGACTGTTCGGCGCGCGCCGCGCTATCCGCGTCAGAGTAGGTTCGCGCAATCTTGCGCCAGCTCTGGAGCCATTGATCAGGACGCCGCCTCTTGATTCCGTCGTTGTGCTTGAAGCCGGAGATCTACGACGCACATCGCCGCTGGTTGCATTGTGCGAGAAGTCGGCGAACGCCATCGTTCTTCCGTGTTATGCAGATGCGTTGGACGACATTGAGCGTCTTCTCGATAAGCAGCTACAATCGTCTTCGCTGAGTATCGATCAAGATGCGCGCGAACTGTTGTTGTCGCTGCTCGGCGCCGATCGCCTGACAACGCGCAATGAGATCTCCAAGTTGGTCGCCTACATGGGCGACGCGGGACGGATTTGTCTCGCCGATGTGGAAGCGATTATTGGCGACGCAACAGCTGCAGCGATCGACGACGCCGTAGACGGAGCCTTCTCAGGCGATGTTGCAGCAATGCTCGGCGCTGTTGCGAAACTTGCGGCGGAGGTCGGCCGCCCTGACGCACTGATCGCAGCGAGCCTCGGGCGCGCGGCGTTGCTGATGCAGGGCGTCGCCCAGCACGAAGCCGGGGACAGCGCCATCGCCGTCTCACGTCGCTTGATTCGTCATTTCAAGCGCCAGCCTGGTTTTGCGAAACAGCTGTCATTGTGGCCGACCCGCCGGCTGAGGGACGCCTTGCGAACGCTGGGGGAAGCGAGCCTCGCGGGCCGCCAGTCTCCGGAGCTTGCCTGGCGGGTGATCGAGCGCTCGCTGATGCGCATCGCCTTAATGGCCAGAAGAAGATAAGCCGGAAAACTTAGTTCTTTAGGCGGCGACATAGACCGTCAAGTTGTTCTAAAGTTTTGTATTTAATCCGCATTTCGCCACCATCGCCCCTGTGATCGATGGTGACGATCAGGCCTAGCACGTCCTCTAGGGCCTTTTCCACGGCGGCCGTGTCGGGATCCTTCGGCGGCTTCGGACGCGACTTCCTTGTGACGCTGGCCGTGTGGGGCTCCTGGCTGAGCCGTTCGACGTCCCGCACGCTGAGGCCTTCGGAAATCGCTTTGAGGGCAATCCGCTCCGGATCCGAGACCGAAAGCAAGGCTCGCGCGTGCCCGGCGCTGAGATCACCCCTTTCAACCGCTTCCCTGACCGCCAATGGCAACTTGAGCAATCGCAATGTATTTCCGACATGGCTTCGGCTTTTCCCGATCACCTTCGCCATATCGTTTTGGGAGTATCCGTGATCCGTCATCAAGCGCTCATAGCCGGCGGCTTCCTCAAGAGCGTTCAGATCTGATCGTTGGACATTTTCAATGATTGCGATTTCCATGGCGTCGCGATCTGACGCCTCAACTATGACGACGGGCAGTTCATGCAAGCCAGCGCGCTGGGATGCCCTCCAGCGTCGTTCGCCGGCTATTATTTCATAGGCGTCGGCTAATCCTTGAACTGCCCTGACAAGTATGGGCTGAAGAACGCCACGCTCTCGGATGGAATCCGCAAGCTCTTCAAGCTCATTAGACTCGAACTGTCGGCGAGGATTGTTGGGATTTGGCTTCAGGAACTCTATCGGGACACGCTTTTGGGCGCGGCCTTTGCCTGCCCCTTCAGGCTCGTCCCCGGCGTCGCCGATCAGCGCAGCCAGGCCTCGTCCCAATCTCGGCCTGTGTGCCTCCTCGACCATTTCAACAGTCTCCCATTCCGATCTTTTACGCCGCCAGCAACGCCTGTTCGCGTCGAATCACCTCGGACGCGAGCCGAAGGTAGGCCTGCGATCCTGCGCATTTTAAATCGTAGAGCAAAGCCGGCTTGCCGTGCGAGGGCGCCTCCGACACGCGGACATTTCGGGGGATCACAGTTTCATAGACCTTGTCGCCCATGAATTGCCTGACGTCCGCGACGACCTGCCCCGCAAGATTATTTCTCGGATCGAACATGGTCAGGACAATTCCGTGAATCGCCAGGGACGGGTTAAGGGAGGCCCGCACCTGCTCCACTGTCTTGAGTATCTGGCTTAGCCCTTCCAGCGCAAAAAACTCGCACTGCAGGGGCACAAGAACGGCGTTCGATGCCGTTAAAGCATTGATCGTGAGAAGATTGAGCGATGGCGGGCAGTCAATGAGGACGTAGGAGAATCGCTCGGCAGTTGCGCTTTCCCGAAGCACACGAATGGCGCTTCGCAGCTTCGTTGCGCGATCCTTCTCCGCGGCTATTTCGAGTTCCACACCCAGAAGATCGAGGGTAGAAGGCGCGATCCAAAGGTTTGGAACGGCCGTTGCGACGATCGCCCGTTCCAGCGTTGATTCGCCCACAAGCACATCGTAGGTCGAAATCCTGCGCGCCTTCCGATCAATCCCGAGGCCCGTTGACGCGTTGCCCTGTGGATCGAGATCGACAATCAGCACCCTTTCGCCGAT
>JBEVKO010000235.1:0-4915 GCA_040509705.1 Beijerinckiaceae bacterium | reverse complement strand
GGTCCTCCGACCCACTGCATGACGCAACGAGTAGACGGCAGGCCATTGGCTCGCCGCAACGGATAGAAGGCATCACGCCATGATTCAGATGCAGAGCAATCTCGACGTCGCGGACAATTCCGGCGCGCGTCGTGTCATGTGCATCAAGGTGCTCGGCGGATCCCACCGCAAGTACGCTTCGGTCGGCGACGTGATCGTCGTGTCGGTCAAGGACGCGATCCCGCGCGGCCGCGTGAAGAAGGGCGACGTCATGAAGGCGATCGTCGTGCGCACCGCGAAGGACATCCGTCGCGCCGACGGTTCGGTGATCCGCTTCGACCGCAATGCTGCGGTGTTGATCAACAACCAGTCGGAGCCGATCGGCACCCGCATCTTCGGACCGGTTCCGCGCGAACTGCGCGCCAAGAACTACATGAAGATCATTTCGCTCGCGCCGGAGGTGCTGTGATGGCTGCGAAGATCAGGAAGGGCGACAAAGTCCTCGTCATCGCCGGCCGCGACAAGGGCAAGACCGGCGAAGTCGCCGAGGTCATTCCGTCGGAATCGCGCGCCATCGTGCGCGGAATCAACATGGTCAAGCGCCATCAGCGCCAGACCCCGCAGCAGGAAGGCGGCATCATCTCCAAGGAGATGCCGATCCACCTGTCCAACCTGTCCCACTACGTCGCCGAAGGCTCCAAGAGCAAGACGACGCGCGTCGGGTTCAAAGTCCTTGAAGACGGCCGCAAGGTCCGCTTCGCGAAGCGCACGAAGGATTTGATCGATGGCTGAGGCTCCGAAGAAGGACGCTCCCAAGAAGGATGCTCCGAAGAAGGACGCTTCCGGCAAGGAAGCTCCCAAGAAGGAGAAGGCCGCGAAAGGCGAGGCCAAGGGCGCAGCCGGCAAGGCGGCGGCCACCGTCGCCGGCTACACCGCGCGCCTGCGTCAGCACTATGACGATGTTGTGCGTCCCGAGATGGTCAAGCAGTTCGGGTACAAGAACGCGCTGGAAGTTCCGCGCGTCGACAAGATCGTGCTGAACATGGGCGTCGGCGAATCCACCGCCGATTCCAAGAAGGCGACGGTCGCGGCCGGCGATCTTGGGCTGATCGCGGGCCAGAAGCCGGTGATCACCAAGGCGCGAAAGGCGATCTCGACCTTCAAGGTGCGCGAGGGCATGCCCATCGGGGCCAAGGTCACGCTTCGCAAGACGCGCATGTATGAATTCATGGACCGGCTGGTCACGGTCGCGCTGCCGCGCGTTCGCGACTTCCGCGGTCTCAATCCGAAGTCGTTCGATGGCGCAGGCAATTACGCCCTCGGGATCAAGGAGCACCTCGTGTTTCCTGAAATCAACTACGACAAGGCCGAGTCGACGTGGGGCATGGATGTGGTGGTGTGCACCACGGCCAAGTCCGACGAAGAGGCTCGCGCCCTTCTCAAACTGTTCAACTTCCCGTTCCGGCAGTGAGCCAACAGGCTCAAACGCGGAGACCAGGAGAACGATATGGCAAAGACAAGTTCGATCGAGAAGAACAAGAAGCGCATGAAGCTCGTCAAGCAGTACGACGGCAGGCGCAAGCGTCTCCTGGCGATCGCCAATGACGAAGCGAAGTCGATGGAGGAGCGCTTCACTGCGCGCCTCAAGCTCGCGGAGCTGCCGCGCAACGCCAACCCGACGCGCGTCCGCAACCGTTGCGATGTGTCGGGACGCCCGCGCTCGGTCTACCGCAAGCTGAAACTGTCGCGCATCGCGCTCCGCGAGCTCGGCAACAAGGGCCTCGTGCCCGGCCTCGTCAAGTCGAGCTGGTAAGGGGATCGCACAGATGAGCATGAACGATCCTTTGGGCGATATGCTGACCCGCATCCGCAACGGCCAGATGCGCCGCATGTCGCGGGTGTCGACGCCGGGCTCGAAACTGCGCGAGCGCGTGCTCGACGTGTTGCAGTCGGAAGGCTACATCCGCGGCTACAGCACCACCGAGCATGGCAACGGCCGCACCGAGTTCGACATCGAGCTGAAATATTTTGACGGGCAACCCGTGATCCGCGAGATTTCCCGCGTGTCCAAGCCGGGCCGCCGCGTCTACGCCTCCGTCGCGACGATGCCCCGCGTCGCGAGTGGTCTCGGCATCACCATCCTTTCGACTCCGAAAGGCGTGATGGCCGATCACCAGGCGCGCGAGAACAATGTCGGCGGCGAAGTCCTCTGCCAGGTCGTCTGACCTGGCGGGGCGCTCAAGCGGAGAATCAACATGTCTCGCGTCGGCAAGAAGGCGGTCGAAGTTCCAAAGGGCGTTTCAGCGCGCCTCGATGGCCAGACCGTCGTCATGAAAGGCCCGAAGGGCGAACTGAAATTCACTGTCCCCGACCTCGTATCGGTCAAAATGGAGGGCAGCGAGATTTCCGTCGCCAACAAGGACGACAGCAAGGTTTCACGCTCCCTTTGGGGAACGTCACGCGCGCAGATCGCCAATCTCGCGAAGGGCGTCACCTCGGGCTACGAAAAGAAGCTCGAGATCAGCGGCGTCGGCTACAAGGCGGCGATGCAGGGCAAGGTGCTGAAGCTGACGCTCGGCTACAGCCATGACATCGACTTTGCGATTCCCGACGGCATCACCGTCGCCACGCCGAAGCCGACGGAAATCACCATCGCCGGCATCGACAAGCAGCGCGTCGGCCAGGTCGCGGCGGAAATCCGCAGCTATCGCGGCCCCGAACCCTACAAGGGCAAGGGCGTGAAATACGCCGGCGAATTCATCTTCCGCAAGGAAGGCAAGAAAAAGTAAGGATCGGACCAATGACGAAGAACGCGAAAGTCACCGCGCGCCGTCAGGCCCGCGTACGCCGCAAGCTGAAGACGGTCGGCGGGGAGCGTCCTCGCCTGTCGGTGTTTCGCTCCTCCAAGCAGATCTATGCGCAGGTTATCGACGACATGAAGGGCGTAACGCTCGCAGCGGCGTCGTCGCTCGAAAAGGATCTGCGCGGCGGTCTCAAGACGGGCGCGGACAAGGCGGCTGCAACCGCGGTCGGCAAGCTCGTGGCGGAACGCGCGGCGAAGGTCGGCGTCAAAGCGGTCGTCTTCGACCGCGGCGAATACATGTATCACGGGCGCGTCAAGGCGCTCGCGGACGGAGCCCGCGAAGGCGGTCTCGAATTCTAACCAGGGAAGCGAGCGGGCGGCGCCTTTGCGTCGCTCCGCGCCAGTGACCGAGAGGATCGATCGTCATGAGAGAACCGCGCAGGCAAGAGCGCAATAAGCCTGAGGATCGCGACAGCGAATTTGTGGACAAGCTCGTTCACATCAATCGCGTCGCCAAGGTGGTGAAGGGCGGCAAGCGTTTCGGCTTCGCGGCGCTCGTCGTCGTCGGGGATCAGAAGGGCCGCGTCGGCTTCGGCCACGGCAAGGCGCGCGAAGTGCCGGAAGCGATCCGCAAGGCGACGGAAGCCGCCAAGCGCGGGCTCGTTCGCGTGCCGCTGCGCGAGGGCCGCACGCTGCATCATGACGTGACTGGCCGCCATGGCGCCGGCCGCGTCGTGGTGCGCGCCGCTCCGGCGGGCACCGGCATCATCGCCGGCGGTCCGATGCGCGCCGTGTTTGAATCGGTTGGCGTGCATGACGTCGTCGCCAAGTCGCTCGGCTCGTCGAATCCGTACAACCTCGTCCGCGCGACGTTCGATGCGCTGAAGCGCGAGGACAGCCCCCGCGCTGTCGCCGCGCGTCGCGGCCTCAAAGTGTCGCAGCTTCAGTCGCGTCGCCGCGATGGCGGCGAAGACGCCACCGCAGAGTGAGGGAGCTGATCATGACCAAAGCTCCATCAAAGACCGTGACCGTGCAGCAGACCGGTTCTCCGAGCCGCCGCGTGCATACGCAGCGCGAGACGCTGATCGGCCTCGGCCTCAACAAGATGAACCGCCGCTCCACCCTGACCGATACGCCCGCCGTGCGCGGCATGATCGCGTCGGTGAAGCACCTCGTGCGCGTCGTCGACGGGCAGTGAGGAGGGATCCATGAAACTCACAGATCTCAGGGATAATCCTGGCGCAACCAAAGAGCGCATCCGTGTCGGCCGCGGCATCGGCTCCGGCAAGGGCAAGACCGGCGGACGCGGCGTCAAGGGCCAGAAGGCTCGCTCGGGCGTCGCCGTCAAAGGCTTCGAAGGCGGCCAGATGCCGCTGCATCGTCGCCTGCCGAAGCGCGGATTCTGGAATCCTTTCGCGCGCCACCTCAACGAGGTGAATCTCGCCCGCCTGCAGCAGGCTGTCGATTCAGGCAAGCTCGACGCCGGCAAACCGGTGACGATCGAGGCGCTGGTCGAGGCGGGCGTCTGCCGGCATACGCTCGACGGCGTCAAGGTTCTCGGTGTCGGCGAACTCAAGGCCAAGCTCGCGCTCGAGGTTTTCGGCGCGTCGAAGTCGGCCGTCGCCGCCATTGAAAAGGCGGGCGGCTCGGTGAAGATCCTCGCGCCGGTTGCCGCCGAGTGATCCGTCCCCATATCGGGGATGAAGGGAAAGCCGGGCGGCGGATTCTTCCGCAGCGCCCGGTTTTTATTGTTTGACCCGGGAACGGGACCGGGCCGGAGGGACACATGGCCTCAGCAGTCGAACAGCTCGCCGCCAATCTTACTCTCGGCGCGCTCGCCAAGGCCGAGGAACTGAAGAAGCGTATTTGGTTCACGCTGGCTGCGCTCGTAATCTATCGTCTCGGCACCTACATCCCGATGCCCGGAATCAATCCGGAAGCGCTCGCCGACATTTTCAAGCAGGCGCAATCGGGCATTCTCGGCCTGTTCAACATGTTCTCCGGAGGCGCCGTCGGCAGGCTCGCGATCTTCGCGCTCAACATCATGCCGTACATCTCGGCGTCGATCATCATCCAGCTTCTGACCAGCGTCATGCCGCAGCTGGAAGCGCTGAAGAAGGAAGGCGAAGCCGG
>JBEVKO010000234.1:0-3607 GCA_040509705.1 Beijerinckiaceae bacterium | reverse complement strand
CGACCGCAACCGCCGATAGGCAAAGCCCGTGCACGCCAGCCGCGAGGCGTCGAGCCAGAGTGCGTCCGATGGCGCCAAGCCCGGCGATGGCGATGGAGATTGGGGGAACTTCCGACATTCGAAAACATAGTTGGAGACAGGATCCCATAATGTTCACTAGTTGGGGCGTCAAAGACTTGGCGGCTTGACCTAGAGCCGCCGCATTCGTATGGCGCACCCGTCATGGAGGAACAACAATGAAGCTCGGATTTTTACTTGGATTGATTGGCGCCATGGCCGCGACTGCTGCGGCCGCTCAGGACTATCCCACAAAGCCCATTACGATGGTTGTTCCCTTCGCGGCGGGCGGACCTACGGATGTTCTCGGCCGCGTCGTCGCGGAGCGGATAGGTCAAACGCTCGGCCAGCAGGTCATCGTCGAGAACGTCAGCGGCGCCGGCGGCATGACGGGTTCGCTGCGCGTCGCGCAGGCTGCGCCTGACGGCTACCAGATTCTCGTCGGCACGGTCGGCACCCATGCGCAGGGCCAGACGCTCTATCGCAAGCCGGCCTATAATTCCGCGAGCGACTTTACGCCCGTCGCCCTGCTCGCCGAAGTTCCGATCGTGCTGATCGTGCGCAAGGATCTTCCCGTGAAGGATTTCCGCGAGTTCGTCGCCTACGCGAAAGAGAACCAGTCCAAGATGCAATATGGCTCCGCCGGCGCGGGCTCCGCGACGCATCTCGGCTGCGTGCTGCTGAACCATGTGCTTGGCGTGAACATCACGCATGTGCCCTATCGCGGAACGGGACCTGCGATGCAGGATCTCCAGGGAGGCCGCATCGACTATCTCTGCGAGATCATCACCACGGCGAAGCCGCAGATCGACGGCGGAACGGTGAAGGCGCTCGCGATCTTCCAGAAGGATCGCTCGCCGGCGCTGCCAAATCTGCCGACCGCGCTCGAGCAGGGAACGCCCAATCTCGAGGCCTACACCTGGAACGCTATCTTCCTTCCCAAGAACGCGCCGGACGCGCTGGTGAAAAAGCTCAACGCTTCGCTCGTCGACGCGTTGAAGGCGCCTGCCGTCAAGGACCGCCTCGAAGGGCTTGGCGCGCGCATCGCCACCGGCGACATGACGACGCCCGCTTATCTCGCCAAGCTTGTGAAGAGCGAGACGGAGAAATGGGCGGCGCCAATCAAGGCGAGCGGCGTGATCATGGAATGACGGCGGCGTCGATCGAACTTGATCGGCGCATCCCGGCTGTCTCATGCTGGCGAGGACGCTGGCGCTCGCATTCGGGCTGATCGGCGCAATCGCCGCATCGCAGGCTCCGGAGTTCGCGCAGCAGTATCGTCAACGTCTCGGCGGCGCGATCGATGAATTGCGCCGCGTCGTCGATTCGTTCGACCGCGATGCTCGCAGCAGCGGACTTGAGCGGCGCGAGGCGCTCGAGCGGATGGCGCGCAGCGCCGACGATTTGCAGCGCCGTCATTCCGTCTCTGTGACGGGGCAGATAATGCGGCTCCAATTGTTGCAGTCGGATCGCGATGCGCTGCGCGACGCCGGGCCGTTTCTGCGGTTGATCGTGTTTGCATCGCGCGCCGACAGCGATATTGCGCGCCGCGCGTTCGATGATTTCGAGCCCGCCGTTCCAACGACGGCCGAAGGCGCCGTGGCGGCCGGCGCGGGCTTCGTCGCAGGGTGGGGTTTGACGCGGCTGCTCGCGCGTCTTTTCCGGAAAAGGCGGCCGGAAAAAACTGTGCGCGCGTGACGCTCCCCTCATCCGTCTGGCGCTTCGGGCAGCCACCCTCTCGCCGTTGTCGCGGGGAGAAGGCGAAGCACCGCGATGGTGACGCTTCTCTGTTCGCTAGTCTCAATGTCGCCACGCCTTCTCCCCCAACGGGGAGAAGGCGGCGGCGAAGCCGCCGGATGAAAGGAAGATCAGCGCGCGCTAATCACGCACGAGAATATTGCGGAACTGCCACGGATCTTTTTCGTCGATATCCTCGGGAAACAATCCGGGCCGATCCCTGAGCGGCGTCCAGTCCGTATAAACACCGACCACCGGCCCGAGATAGGGCGTCTGCACTTCGAGACAGCGGCGATAGTCCATCTCGTCGGCTTCGATGATGCCGCGCTCGGGATTGTCGAGCGCCCAGACCATGCCGGCGAGCACGGCCGACGTCACCTGCAGCCCGGTCGCGTTCTGATAGGGCGCGATGCGGCGCGTTTCCTCGATCGTGAGCTGCGAGCCATACCAATAGGCGTTCTTCGCGTGGCCATAGAGCAGCACGCCGAGCTCATCCA
The DNA here is from genome assembly GCA_040509705.1 of Beijerinckiaceae bacterium. Classification (GTDB taxonomy): domain Bacteria; phylum Pseudomonadota; class Alphaproteobacteria; order Rhizobiales; family Beijerinckiaceae; genus Terrirubrum. Next base: position 1,316 of record JBEVKO010000234.1, on the reverse strand, counting down.
TGCCATCAACGACTTCGTTCTCGTCGAGAATGTGCCACCCCGACTGGCGCCGCCCCGCCTGCCCGAACATCTCGTGCAACGACAGCACGGCTTCGTCGCAGGGATGATAGGCGTAGTGGCATGTCGGACGGTAGACCGCCGCGCCGCTCGCATCGCGCACAGTGAAATAGTCGGCGATCGAAATCGCTTCGTTGTGCGTGACGAGAAATCCGTATTGCGCGCCCGGCGTCGGACACCAGGAGCGTACGCGCGTGTTGGCGCCCGGCTGCATCAGATAGATGGCTGCGCCGCAGCCCTTCTCGTGCGTCTTGCCGTTGTCCGGCATCCACGCCTCATGCGTGCCCCAGCCAAGTTCCGCCGGCTGCAACCCTTCCGACACGAAGCCTTCGACCGACCAGGTGTTGACGAAGACGTCGCGCGACTTCGGCCGCTTGTCGCGCTGCGTGTCGCGCTCGGCGATATGGATGCCCTTGACGCCGGCCGTCTGCATAAGCTGCGCCCAGCCCTCGCGCGTCGTCGGCTCGTCGAACTCAACTCCGAGATCGGTCGCGATATTGATGAGCGCCTGCTTGACGAACCACGACACCATGCCGGGATTGGCGCCACAGCAGTTCACCGCCGTCACGCCGCCTGGCTTGCGACGCCGCGCGTCGAGAAGCGACTCGCGCAAGGCGTAGTTCGAGCGCGCTTCAGGCCCCGCGCTCTTGTCGAAATAGAACCCCGGCCACGGCTCCATCACCGTGTCGACATAGAGCGCGCCGATCTCGCGGCAGAATTCGAGAATGGCGAGCGAGGATATGTCGACCGACAGATTTACGCAGAATCCCTGTCCGCCGCCCTTCGTCAGAAGCGGCGTCAGCAGTTCGCGATAATTGTCGCGCGTGACGGCCTTGTGAATGAACTTCACGCCGTGCTTGTCGAGGATGGCGCGCCCTGAATCATCCGGATCGATCACGACGAAGCGCTTCGGATCATATTTGAAGTGGCGTTCGATCAGCGGCAGCGCCCCTTTGCCGATGGAGCCGAAGCCGATCATCACAATCGGGCCGGTGATGGTGTGATAGACGGGCCAGTCGCTCATCGCTTGCTCCAGCAGGACGGCCCGCCGCCCGGCGCGCCAGACAGTTGTAACGTCGCGTGGCTTCAATCCACGCGACGCGCGTTGAGGTCAATCGGAAATCGCGCCGATGAGGTTCAGGCCGCCTTCAGGCGAAGACCGCCTCGGCTTCCTCGGCTCGCGGCGATGAGCGGGACGACATCCGCCTCCGGCGCCATTTCGCCCGTAGCTACGAGCGCGCCCGAAGCCTTCGCCAGCG
>JBEVKO010000233.1:0-4307 GCA_040509705.1 Beijerinckiaceae bacterium | reverse complement strand
GCAGAGGTTGCCCACGAGTTCATGCCGGATGGTCGTCTCGACGAGCTTCGGTCCCTTCCGACTGACCATGTCGACGGCCGCCATGATCATTCCGGGGGAGCAGAAGCCGCACTGCAGGCCATGATGTTCGCGGAACGCCTCCTGCATCGGATGCAGCTTGTCGCCCTGCGCGAGCCCTTCGATGGTCGTCACGTTGGCGCCGTCGAGCGAAATGGCGAGAGCGGTGCATGATTTGATCGCCCTGCCGTCGACATGCACCACGCAGGCGCCGCACTGGCTCGTATCGCAGCCGACATGCGTGCCCGTAAGCCGAAGATTCTCTCTCAGGAACTGGACAAGCAGCGTGCGGGCTTCGATGTCCCCCGACACGGCCTTTCCGTTCACCGTCATGGATACGGTGGGCATGCGCTTCCTCCCTCGCCGTCGGCGTTCGCCGATCTCCGCCTGCAAAGGGCGTCGCCCTTCGGGTCCAAGACGGTCCGCGCCAAGTCGGTATCTCGATTTGGACGAATTCCAGTCTGGAACCGGGGAAAATACGGGTCAAGGCGAAAAGCGCATGATCAGGATTGCTTGATTTGCGTGAACGAACCGGAAACCTTTGATGTCATGGCGCTCATCGGTATCGCGAGGACATCGTCATGCGCCCGCCTTCACCTGCGCCGCGAACTTTGCGAAGAACTCGTCCGCCATCTTCTTGGCGACGCCATTGATCAATCGAGCTCCGAGCTGCGCAATCTTGCCGCCGATCTGCGCTTCGACGTCGTAGCTCAGCTTGGTGCCGGCCGGATCTTCGCTGAGCTTCACCACGGCGCCGCCTTTCGCGAAGCCGGCGACCCCGCCCTCCCCTTCGCCCTGTATCCGGTAGCCGTTCGGCGCATCGATGTCCTGCAGCTCGACCTTGCCGCGGAAGGTGGCGCTGACTGGCCCGATCTTGATCTTGGCGACCGCGCGGAACTGCGTATCGGAATCCTTGTCGAGAGACTGGCAACCGGGAATGCTCGCCTTGAGCGTCTCGGCGTCGTTCAGCTTCGCCCACACCGTCGCCTTGTCGGCCGGAAGCACGACCTCGCCGTTCATCGTCATCGCCATGATTCACCTCCGCCGGTCGGACCTTGAAGGTCGAGCGCGGACCCTAGCCCGGCCGGCGCGCCCGACGCCAGCGCGGCGTCCATAGCGTCAGTTGACGGGCCCCGGCGTTCTGCGCTTGTGACTGGCCAAATGCTGGAACTCACCGATGACGAGCGCGCCGCCGCGTCAGGCGCCCGCGGCGAAGGCGCCGGAATGGCCATGCGCATCGTCGCCGAAGCGGCCCGCCTCATGGGCGCGCTGCGGCTGATCAAGGTTGCATCGGCCCATATTGACGGCGCGCTCTATCATGGCGATTCCGGCACGCTCTTCGCCGAGAAGCTTGTCGAAGGCGGCGCCCGCGTCGCGGTTCCGGCGACGCTCAATGTCGGCGCGCTGGATCTGACGGGCTGTGCGCGGGTGAGACTTGAGGGCCGCACGCGGGAGATGGCGAAGCGGCTCATGCGCGCCTATGAGGCCATGGGCTGCGCCGCAAGCTGGACCTGTGCGCCTTATCAGGCCGGCCACCGCCCCGCGCAAGGCAGCGACGTCGCCTGGGGCGAATCCAACGCCGTCGCCTTCTGCAATTCGGTGCTTGGCGCGCGCACCAACCGCTACGGCGATTTTCTCGACATCGCCTGCGCCATCTCGGGCCGGGCGCCGGACTATGGTCTGCATCGACCGGAGAACCGGCGCGCGGTTTTTGTTTTCGATGCGCGCGCGCTTCAGCCGGAGCTGCGCAATTCCGATACCATCTTCCCGGTGCTCGGCGCGCTGTTCGGGCGCATCGCCGGAACTGATGTGGGGGTCGTCGAGGGATTGCAGGGCTGCTGCAATGACGACCGGCTGAAAGCCTTCGGCGCGGCCGCGGCCTCGTCGGGCGGCGTCGGACTCTTCCATGTGGCGGGCGTGACGCCTGAAGCGCCGGACGCGACGACCGCGCTCGGCAGTCGCGCGGCAGAGCGAACGGTCGTTGTAACGCCCGCGATGCTTGCGGACGGACTTGCGGCTCTGTCGACGGCGAGCGGCGATCAGATCGACGCCGTCGCCATCGGCAGCCCGCACCTGTCGCTCGCCGAAGTCGATGAGCTTGCGCGCCTTCTCGGCCAGCGCGCGGCACAGAAAACGATCTACGCCTGCACCGGACGCCACGTGATGAAAATCATCGACGCTGACGGGCGCCGCAGGGCGCTAGAAAAGCAGGGCGTCGCGTTCGTCGTCGACACCTGCGTCGTCGTCACGCCGATCCTGCCGGAAAAGGGCGGCGTGCTGATGACCAATTCGGGCAAGTTCGCGCATTACGCGCCGGGCAACACCGGCTACGCCGTGCAGTACGGCTCATTGTCCGACTGCGTCGAGAGCGCCGTTGAAGGACGTCTCGTGCGGACGGATCCGATATGGACGTGAGAGGCGAGGTCCTCCTGCCGGGCGCGGCGCGCGGGCGCGTGCTGACGCTGGCGGCGCCGATCAGCTTCTGGGGCGGCGTCGATCCGCGAACCGGCGACATCATCGACGCCCGCCATCCGGATCGGGGAAAGAACATCGCCGGCGTCGTGCTGGGCTTGCCCGGAACGATCGGGTCTTCCTCCGCATCCTCGGTTCTGCTCGAACTCGTTCATGCGGGACGCGCGCCAGCCGCACTCTTGATCGTCGAGCCCGACGCGATCCTGCTGCTCGGCCTTATCGTCGCCCGCGAAATGGGATGGCCGACCCCGCCGGCGCTGAAATGTCCCGCAGACCTCTTGCAAGACTGGCGCGGACGCGACATGGCGATCTCGGAGGACGGCGCGATCGCCGCCGTTTGATGGCTGAGGAAGCGACGAGGGGGACCTACTATGCCCATCAGGGAGATCAACGGCGAACCCTTCAACATCGAGATTGACGGAACTGCCGGCAAGCCGGTCCTGATGTTCTCCAACTCGCTCTCCTCGAACCTGTCCATGTGGGATCCGCAGGTCGCGGCGCTGTCGAAGAAATTCCACATCGTGCGCTACGATTCACGCGGCCACGGCAAGAGCGTCGTCAGCGAAGGTCCCTATTCGATTGCGCAGCTCGGCCGCGACGCACTCGCGATCATGGATGCATTGAAGCACGACAAGGTTCATTGGTGCGGCCTCTCCAAGGGCGGCATGGTCGGCATGTGGCTGCTTGCACATGCGCCGCACCGCCTGCGCAAAGTGATTCTCGCCAACACCGCGGCGCGCATGCCGCCGCCGGAACTCTGGAACGGTCGCATCCGCAACGTGCGGAAAAACGGCATGGCCGCCATCGTCGATCTCACCATCGACCGCTGGTTCACCAAGCCGTTTCAGGCCGCCGATTCCACGACCATCGCCAAAGTGCGCGAGATGATTCTGACGACCAATCCTGCGGGCAATTGCGCCTGCGCCAGCGCGATCCGCGACATGGATCAGATCGACAGCATCCGCCGCGCCACGAATCAAGTGCTCGTCATCGCGGGCAAGCATGATCCCTCGACGACCGTCGAGCGCGCGCAAGAGATCAAGCGCGCGATCAAGGGAGCGAAACTGATCAAGCTCGACGCCGCGCACTTCTCCAATCTCGAGCAGCCCAAGGCCTTCACCAAGGCGGTGGCGGATTTTCTGAAAGGCCGTTGAGGGAACCGCCCCTACTCGTCCCGGCGCGGCCAGGCGCAGGTCAGAAGCCCGACGACGGACGTCGCCGCCAAGATATAGATCAGGTCGCGAATGAGATCGTTCTTGAAGACGTCGACGTAGGCGAGTCCGGCCCAGGTCCCGAGCGCCGCATAGAGCAACGCTGCGGCAAGGCGTGGTCCCCGGCCCCCAATGATTCCTACCGCGCCTGCGGCCGCGAGGCCGAGCGCGATGGCCAGCAGCGCGGCGACGACCAGGCCGCGGATGCCCCAGCGTACGAGGAACACTCCGCCGAAGCCCAAGAGGAGCGCCAAGCTCGCCAGTGCGAGCGCGCCGATGAGAAACCGTCGCATGCCTTATGCGACCCGACGAGGCGCGGGCTGGCAAGTCTCCCCGAAAGTCGTGGAGAGCAGCATGGGCGTTTGGCGCCGGGATTGCGTCGCTCGGAAGGGCGGGCTAGGCGTTGACCATAGATTACCCGCGGCAGCCTTGCCTGGGGCGATCGAACCGCCGGAAGAAGCCGAAGGCTCACCGGCAAGAGGGGTGGCGACGGGATGGAAGTTTTTGTCCAGCAGCTCATCAACGGGCTGACCCTGGGCTCTATCTCTGGGCTCATCGCCATCGGCT
>JBEVKO010000232.1:0-7826 GCA_040509705.1 Beijerinckiaceae bacterium | reverse complement strand
CCTCGATCTTCGCCGTCGCCACATCGAGCGGCCGCGACAGCCGGCCTTCGTTGATCACGGCCATGCGGTCGCACAGCGCGAGCAATTCATCGAGGTCTTGTGATATCAAAACGATCGCCGAGCCGCGCGCGGCGAGATCGACGATCGCCTGATGGATCGCAGCGGCCGCACCCGCATCGACGCCCCAGGTCGGCTGCGACACGACGAAGACGTCAGGCGTCTGCAGGCTCTCGCGGCCCATGATGAATTTCTGCAGGTTGCCGCCTGAAAGACTGCGCGCAAGCGCCGCCGCGCCATTCGCCTTGACGCCGAAGCGCTCGATGATGCGGCCGGCGTAGTCGCGCGCGCGTCCGCTGCTGATGAATCCCCGCATGACGAGACCGATGCGCTGGCGCGCGGTCAGCACCGTGTTGTCCGACAGCGACAGGTCAGGCACGGCCGCGTGGCCGTTGCGCTCCTCCGGCGCGGCGCAGAGACCGAGCGAGCGACGCTTGCCGGGATCCAGCTGTCCGACAGGCTTTCCGTCGAGCCTGATCGCGTCGGGCGCGCATTTGATTTCGCCGGCCAGCGCCAGCAGCAACTCGCTCTGTCCGTTGCCGGCGACGCCTGCAACGCCGAAGATCTCCCCGCTGCGCACCGCAAACGAAATATCTTTGAGCGCGACGCCAAAGTGGCTTTCAGGCGCCTGCGACAGGCGATCGACAGTCAGCCGCTCCGTCAGGGATGCGCCGGTGGCGCGCGCGGCGCGCGTCACGGACTTCAGTTCGGCGCCGATCATCATCTCAGCCATGCGCCGCGTCGATTCGAGTCGCGGGTCGCAGGTTCCGACGACCTTGCCGCCGCGCAGAATGGTCGCCGTATCGCACAGCGCCTTGATCTCTCCGAGCTTGTGGGAAATGTAGAGAATCGAGCAGCCTTCTCGCGCGAGCTGCCGCAGCGTGTCGAACAGGCGCTCCGCCTCCTGCGGCGTCAGGACCGACGTCGGCTCGTCCATGATCAGAAGCTTCGGATTCTGCAGCAGGCATCGCACGATCTCGATGCGCTGCCGCTCGCCGACCGAGAGCGTATGCACTTCGCGGTCGGGATCGAGAGGTATGGAATAGGTCGAGAGCACGTCCCTGACGCGCGCCGTCAGCTTGTCGCGATCCATCGCCTGATCAAATCCGAGCGCGATGTTCTCAATCACAGTCATCGGCTCGAACAGCGAGAAATGCTGGAACACCATGCCGACGCCGAGCCGGCGCGCGGCGCGGGGATTGGCGATCTCAACCGGCGCGCCCTCCCAGCGTATTTCGCCTTCGTCCGCCTGCTGCACGCCATAGATGATCTTGACGAGCGTCGATTTGCCCGCGCCGTTCTCGCCGATCAGCGCATGCATCGCACCGGGCCTGACCGAGAAGGAAATATCATCATTCGCCCGGACGCCAGGAAAGCTCTTGCTGATGTGGGAGAGCGCAAGGCGCGGCGGTTCATGCAGCGCGTCCATTCCGCCCCTCTCCCTCCATCGTCGCTCTGCCGCCCGCAAACAACGCCCGCACAAGCTCGCCGAGCGTCAGCGCCGCGATCACCTCCGGTCGCTTGTCGCTGACGCCCGCTCCGCCGATCGGGCATGTGAAGCGTTGCAATGCATCTTTCGTTCCACCGCGCTGGAGAAACCATTTCTCAAAGCGCGCGCGCTTGGTGGCGGAGCCGATCATGCCGACATAAGCGGCGTCGCCGCGCGCCAGCGCCTGGTCGGCGAGGCGGTAATCAAGGGCGTGGCTGTGGGTGAGGATCACAAAGGCGGAGCCTGGCTCCGCGGCCGCAACCGCGTCTCCAGGATCATCCAGGCGCTCGCAGCGAATATTGTCCGGAAGGCCGTCGAACACGCCTTCGCGGTCGTCGATGAGCGACGCCTTCGCCGGCATCGCCGCCAGCAATTTCACAAGCGCCCTGCCCGTATGTCCTGCGCCGCAGACGATGATCGGCGGCTCGCGCGCACTGGCCTCAGCGTCCGCCGCGCGAAGCGCTGCGATGTCGCTGGCGCCGGCGCGCTTCAGGGCGATCGTCACGCGCCCACCGCAGCATTGTCCGAGCTGCGGCCCCAAGGGCAGCTCCAGCGTGCGCTCGGCCTCGCCGTCTGAAATCATCGCATGCGCAACATCGATGGCGTGGAATTCGAGCTGGCCGCCGCCGATTGACCCGAGAGTCGCCGACGGAGTCGCGAGCATCGTCGCGCCCGCCTCGCGCGGAGTTGATCCCACCGCGCCGGCGATAGTGACGATAATCACCGGCTCGCCGGATGCAATCCAGCGCGCGAGTTGCGGTGCGAGCGACATCATGATGAAGCGCCCGCCGCAGCGCGCGCGCGGACGCGCTCGATCGCAAAGAGCACGCGCTCGGGGGTGGCGGGCGTGTCGAGCTGCGGGCAGATGCGATAGTCCGCGCAGCTTGCAACGGCGTCCGACAATGCGTGCAGGACGGAGTTGGCGAGCATGAGCGGCGGCTCGCCCACCGCTTTGGAGCGATGGATCGTCGCTTCCCGATTGCTCACATCCGCCATCAGCTCGACATTGAAAACTGGCGGAATGTCGGACGCAACCGGGATTTTGTAAGTGGAGGGCGCGTGCGTGCGCAGCCGCCCCTGCGGGTCCCACCAGAGCTCCTCGGTCGTCAACCAACCCATTCCCTGCACGAAGCCGCCTTCAATCTGACCGCGGTCGATCGCCGGATTGAGAGATTTGCCGACATCGTGAACGATATCGACGCGCTCGACCCTGTATTCGCCCGTCAGCGTGTCGACCACGACTTCTGAAGCCGCCGCGCCATATGCGTAATAGTAGAATGGCCGGCCGCGCCCGGCCTTGCGGTCCCAGTGAATCTTCGGCGTCTTGTAAAAGCCGGTCGACGACAAGGATACGCGCGCCATATAGGCGGCCTTGACGACATCGGCGAACGCGACCTCCTGATTGCCGATGCGCAGGCGGTTGGGGAGAAACGCGATCTGCTCTTTCGGCACGCTCCACTTGTCCGCGGCGAAATCAATCAGCCTTGCCTTGATCGCTTCGCACGCGGCCAGCGCCGCCATGCCATTGAGATCGGTTCCCGAAGACGCGGCGGTCGCGGAGGTGTTCGGCACCTTGCCCGTCGTCGTCGCGGTGATCTTCACCTTGTCGATGTCGATCTGGAAGGCGCTCGCCACCACCTGCGCGACCTTAACGTAGAGCCCCTGCCCCATCTCGGTGCCGCCGTGATTGAGGTGGACCGATCCGTCCTGATAAATGTGAACTAGTGCGCCCGCCTGATTGAACCAGGTGGCGGTGAATGAGATGCCGAACTTTACAGGTGTGAGTGCAACGCCGCGCTTGATGATCTCGCTCGTCCGGTTGAAGGCGCGCACCGCTTCGCGTCTCGCCGCGTAGTCGCAACGACGCTCGAGAGTCGCCACCACATCGGCGATGATGTTGTCTTCGACGGTCTGGTGGTACGGCGTGACGTCACGCCCCTCGCCGCCATAGAAGTTGAGCTTGCGGATCTCCAGCGGATCCTTGCCCGTTGCGTACGCGACCTCGTCGATGAAGCGCTCGGCGCCGACCATGCCCTGCGGCCCGCCGAAACCGCGAAAAGCGGTGTTGGAGCAGGTCGTGGTCTTCAGCGGCTCGGAGCGAAGGCGCGCGGCGGGATAATAGTAGGAGTTGTCGGCGTGAAAGAGCGAACGATCCGTCACCGGCCCGGAAAGATCGGCCGAATAGCCGCAACGCGCGGCGAACACCGCATCGACGCCGTGAATTCGCCCATCGTGGTCAAAGCCTATGTCGTAGTCGACGACGAAGTCATGCCGCTTGCCGGTGATGATCATGTCGTCGTCGCGGTCGGGCCTGATCTTGGCGGCGCGTCCAAGCTTCTTCGCCGCCAGCGCAGCAACCACCGCAAACAGATTCGCCTGCGTCTCCTTGCCGCCGAATCCGCCGCCCATGCGCCGGCATTCGACGGTGATGGCGTGCGAGGAAATGCCGAGCGCATGGCCGACCATGTGCTGCACTTCGCTCGGATGCTGGGTCGAGGAATAGATCGTGACATCATCGTCCTCGCCCGGAATGGCGAGCGCGATCTGGCCCTCGAGGTAGAAATGATCCTGCCCGCCGATGGTGAGCCGCCCCTTCAGCCGACGCGGCGCGGATTGAAGCGCTGCTTCGATATCGCCGCGTTCGAGTTTCAGCGGGTCGGTCACCAGCGGCGCCTTCGCCTCCCGCGCGGCGGCGACATCATTGAAGGGCGCAAGATCTTCGTAAGTGATGTCCGCAAGCTGCGCCGCCCGGCGCGCATCATTGCGGGTCTGCGCCGCCACGACGAAGATCGGCTGGCCGTGATATTCAACGATATCGGTCGCGAGCACCGGTTCGTCATGACGCCCGGTCGAGGAGATGTCGTTGACGCCCGGCAGATCGGCGCCGGTGAAAACGGCGATTACGCCCGGCGCCGCGCGAACCCGATCGAGACTGACGGCGGCGATCCGCGCATGCGCCCGGTCGCTGAGGCCGAGATAGAGGTGCGTAAGACCTGCGGGCTCGGGCATGTCGTCGATATAGAGCGCTTCGCCGGCCACATGCTTGTGCGCCGAATCGTGGGCGCGGGCTTCGCGCACGGCGCCTGCGACGCGATCCTGGCGATTGAAGGCGGCGTCAGCCACGCGCGGCGCTCCGTCCTGTAGCTCGTTGCAAGCCGCCCGCGACGCGAATATTCGCTTCCGGCGACGTCGTCTCGATCAGAAATCGCCTGAGCAGATTGCCGGCGACGGTCAAGCGGTAGCGGGCGCTCGCCCGCCAGTCGTCGATCGGCTTGAAATCGACCGCGAGGCAGCCCGCGGCGAGGCGCGCGGATTCGTCATTCCATGCCCGGCCGATCAGCATCGATTCCGCATTGCGCGCGCGCTTCGGCGTTGCGGCCATGCCTCCGAACGCGATCCGCGCCTTGACGATCCGTCCGTCCTGACCGCGCTTTATGAAGAACGCGCCGCAGACCGCCGAGATGTCCTCGTCAAATCGCTTGGTGATCTTGGAGACGTGGAACAGCGAGTCCTTCGACAACTTGGGAACGCTGACCGATTCGAGAAACTCGCCGTCGCGACGGTCCTGCTTCTTGTAGGCGATGAAATACTGTTCCAGCGGAATGACTCGCCGACCGGGGCCGCGGCGAAGGGTGATCTCGGCGCCAAGCGCCAACAGCGCGGGCGGCAGATCGCCGATCGGAGAGCCGTTCGCGATATTGCCGCCGATCGTGCCTGCGTTGCGAACCTGCTCGCCGCCGAACCGGCGCAGCAATTCATCGAGATGAGGATGCACCTCCGCCAGCGCCTCGCGCGCATCATTCAGGCTCGCCATCGCGCCAAGCACGATCGCATCGCCATGATCCTCGATGCTCCGCATCGACTCGATGCGCGAAAGCGAGATGACGGGCGCAATGTCGCGCAAGTCCTTCGCGACCCAGAGCCCGACGTCGGTTCCGCCCGCCAGCAGCGTCGCCCTCGGCTCCGCCATCACGAGCCTGGCGAGATCATTGGCGTTCGCGGGCGCGAGCAGGCGCCGGCCGTCGCGCTCGACCGCCAGCGTCTCCTGATCGCGCAAGGCGGCAAGTCGCTGCGCGGTGTCGGCAGCGTTTGCGACCAGCGGATCGATCGCGCGCGCGCCGAGATCATACATCGCCCGGGCGGCCTGCAGAATCGGCTGGTAGCCGGTGCAGCGGCAGAGATTGCCGGCGAGCGCGTCGGCGATGCGGGCGTCGTCCGGGCGATCCTCATTGAGCCACAGCGCATAGAGCGACATCACGATGCCCGGCGTGCAGAAGCCGCATTGCGAGCCATGTTGATCGACCATCGCCTGCTGGACCGGATGGAGCGACCCATCCGCGCGCCTCAGGCGCTCGATGGTCAGGAGTTGGCAGCCGTCCACCGTGGCGAGGAAGCGGATGCAGGAATTGATCGCCTCATAGCGGACGCGTTCCTTGTCGAGCCGTCCGACCAACACGGTGCAGGCGCCGCAGTCTCCCTCGGCGCAGCCTTCCTTCGTCCCGGTCAGGCGCGCCTCGCCGCGCAGCCAGTCGAGGAGGGTCGCTGTGGGGTCGCAATCGGTGATCTCTCGCAACTCGTCGCCGAGAAGAAATCTGATGGTGCGGCGCATCTGGCGATGATCAACCTAAGGCTGGCGCTCGGCGAGGCGGGGAATCATGTCGAAGCGACGATCCGTCTCAACGGCCTGAAAGGCTAATCAATTTCAAGAAAATCCGTAAGATGGCCCTGGTCCTTCCAAGTGGATTGCAAATGGCGGCGACAGAACCTTCCCTTGATTGGGACTCGCGTGCAAGCCGCGGGCCGGAGGCGCAATCATGACAGGATCCTCAGGCGTCGGCGCCGATGGCGCTGACCTCGTTCTCCGGGGCAGGCTCGTCTGGTTCACGGACGATCCGGAATCGCTTGGCTCGGCCGCCTGCCGCTTCATCGGAGATGGCGCGATAGCAGTCCGGGGCGGGCTGATCGCGGCGGTCGGGGCAGCGGCCAAGATTCTGGCCGGCCCCGGCGCGGGGCTGCCGGTGATCGACCACCGCCCCAACCTGATCGCGCCGGGATTCATCGATGCGCATATTCACTTTCCCCAGACGCAGGTCATCGCCTCCTATGGCGCGCAGCTTCTCGACTGGCTCAATCGTTACACGTTCGTCGAGGAACAGAAATTCGCCGATCCGGCGCACTGCGAGCGGGTTGCGGCCTTTTTCCTTAGTGAGCTGTTGCGTTGCGGCACGACGACAGCCGTCGCCTATTGCTCCGTTCATCCGCAATCGGCGGACGCCTTCTTTGCGGAGTCCGAGCGTCGCGGCGCGCGCATGATCGGCGGCAAGGTGCTCATGGACCGCAATGCGCCGGAGAAACTGCGCGACACAGCGGAAACTGGCTATCGCGATTCAAAGGCGCTGATCGCGCGCTGGCATGGCCGCGGACGCCTCGGCTACGCCATCTCGCCGCGCTTTGCGATGACATCGACCGAAGCGCAAATGGAGGCGGCCGGGGCGCTCGTGCGTGAGCATTCGGAATGCCATGTGCAAACCCATATGAGCGAGAACCGGCGCGAGATTGAAGCGGTGCTCCAAGTATATCCGGACGCTCGCGACTATCTCTCGGTCTATGAGCGATTCGGACTTGTGACGGAGCGGACGCTGATCGGCCATTGCATTCATATGAGCGAAAGCGAGTGGGCGCGCATGCATGCGTCGCGCGCGGTCGCCGTCTTCTGCCCGACCTCGAACGCCTTCCTCGGCAGCGGATTGTTCGACTGGGCTTCGGCCCGAAAGAAGGATCGCTCTGTGCGCGTCGCGCTTGCGACCGACGTTGGCGGCGGAACAAGCTATTCCATGCTCGCGACGGCGGGCGAGGCTTATAAAATCCTCAATCTCAACGGCCAGACCTTCTCGCCGCTGCAGGCGTTTCACGCAATGACGCGCGGCAACGCCGCGGCGCTGGGGCTCGAGGATCGCATGGGAAGCTTCTTCGCCGGCGCCGAATGCGACGCCGTCGTGCTCGATGCGCGCGCGACGCCGGCGATGGCGCACCGGATGGAAACCGTCGAAACGCTCGAAGAGGAACTGTTCGTCCTGACGACGATGGGCGACGACCGCGCCGTGGCGGAGACCTATGTCATGGGCCGCGCGATGAAGGGGCGATGAAGGTGCGCGGCGGGTCCCCTCATCCGTCGCCTCCGGCGACACCTTCTCCCCATTGCATGGGGAGAAGGAGTTGGCGGGATCGAGCCGCGCTCGCCTTCTCCCCGCGAACGGGGAGAAGGTGGCCGCGAAGCGGC
>JBEVKO010000231.1:0-6889 GCA_040509705.1 Beijerinckiaceae bacterium | reverse complement strand
AGACTCAAGTGTTCGTCCACCACGAGGGGGACCACTACCGAACGCGACTGACACATACCATCGAGGTCGCACAGATCGCGCGCGCCCTGGCTCGGACCTGCCGCGTCGATGAGGACCTGGCGGAAGCGATTGCCCTGGCGCACGACCTCGGCCACACCCCTTTCGGCCATACGGGCGAAGACGTGCTCAACGCGCGGATGGCCGCCTACGGCGGATTCGACCACAATGCTCAGGCGCTTAGAATTGTGACGGAGCTGGAGGATCGGTACGCAGCTTTCACGGGCCTAAATCTAAGCTGGGAGACTCTTGAAGGGCTGGTCAAACACAACGGCCCGCTGCGCGACGCCGCCGGCAATCCAGCTGGCCGTTATGCGAAAAGCGACGTCCCAGCGCCTTTTCTGCTTTATGACGAGAAATCACCGCTTGGGCTTATGCAGTACGCAAGCCTCGAGGCGCAAATAGCTGCGATATCTGACGATATCGCCTACAATTCTCACGACATTGACGATGGGCTGCGGGCGGGTCTGTTCGACTTGTCTGATCTCCGTCGGGTCGAGTTCCTCGATCGTTTGCTGGCGCAAATCGAGCAGATCCATCACGGCCTGGACCGGACGCGCACCATCCATGAACTCGTCCGCCGGGTGATCACCCTCATGGTCGAGGATGTCGGGCGCGAGACCGGCCGTCGTCTCGCCGCGCTCGCGCCCGGCGACTCTGAAGACATTCGCAATGCTGGCCACGCAACGGCGAGCTTCTCAGCAGCGATGGCCGCCACCGAGCGGATCATCAAGGATTTCCTTTACGGAGCCATGTACCGGCACTCTGCTGTCATGCGCATACGCCTTGAGGCAGACCGCGTCGTTGAGCGGTTGTTTGATCGCTTTATGGAGCGACCGGATCTGTTGCCCGAGGAATGGAGTCGTGGTCTGGAGCAATCTTCTTCGGCCACCCTCGCTCGACGAGTTTGCGATTACGTTGCGGGAATGACCGACCGGTATGCGTTGATTGAGCACCGGCGCCTGTTTGACGATGCACCTGATCTGCGTTAGCGCGCCGGGTCTTTGCGCGAACGCGCATTATCCGGCCTCATCCGATGAACATTTTTGACGCTGTACAGGAGAAAATTCTCCTGGCCCTCAATAGGCTTACCCAAGAGGGCTTACTGTCGGCGCCTGATTCGCGGCGAATCACTGTCGAGCCGCCGCGCGATCCGCGGCATGGCGACGTCGCCACAAACGCGGCCATGGTCTTCGCAAAGGGGGCAAAATCGAACCCTCATTCCCTCGCGGAAAAGCTCGCGAGCGAACTTTCATCGGACCCGCTTATCGCGTCCGCTGACGTCGCGGGGCCCGGCTTCATCAACCTTACGCTCATCCCCGCGGCCTTTCACGACGTCCTCAGATCAGCGCTCGCTGAAGGAGCCGGGTTTGGGCGACAGCCGCCGCGCAATTCTCCGCCAATCAATGTGGAATATGTTTCCGCGAATCCCACGGGGCCGATGCATGTCGGTCACGGGCGTGGCGCCGTATTCGGCGATTCGCTCGCCACTCTGCTCGAATTCGGGGGCGATCCGGTTACGCGCGAATACTACATCAACGATGCAGGCGCCCAGGTCGACGTCCTCGCGCGCTCGGCGTTCATGAGATATCGCGAAGCGCTCGGCGAAGACATTGGTGCAATTCCGCAAGGGCTGTATCCGGGCGATTATCTCAAGCCGGTCGGCGTCGCGCTTGCGGCTCAGTATGGTGCGACGCTGAACCGACAGACGGAAGCTGAGTGGCTGCCTCTTGTTAGGCAATTTTCCATCGATGCCATGACGGGTCTGATTCGCCACGACCTCGCAGCTCTTGATGTGAAGCATGATGTGTTCTTCTCCGAGCGCTCCCTGACGATTTCAGGGGCAGACGGTCTCGACGCGGTCCAAGCGACCATTGAGGATTTGAGGAACAAAGGACTCATCTACGAGGGACGATTGCCTCCGCCGAAGGGAGCGCCGATCGAAGACTGGGAAGACCGCGAACAGACGCTATTTCGCGCCACTTCCTTCGGCGACGACGTCGACCGTCCATTGCTGAAGTCTGACGGCGGTTACACATACTTCGCCTCTGACATCGCCTACCACCGGTCGAAATTTCTGCGCGGGCACCGAGTCCAGATCGACGTCTGGGGCGCCGATCACGGCGGCTATGTGAAGCGAATGCAAGCTGCGGTCAAAGCCGTCACCGGCGGAGAAGTGGAACTTGATGTGAAGCTCTGTCAGCTCGTCAAGCTCATGCGCGAGGGCGAACCCGTTAAGATGTCGAAGCGAGCTGGCGACTTCGTTACGCTTCGCGAGGTCGTCGATGAGGTCGGGCGCGACGCGGTGCGATTCATGATGCTTTTTCGCAAGAACGACGCGCCCCTCGAATTTGATCTGGCGAAGGTCATCGAGCAGTCAAAAGAAAATCCTGTCTTCTACGTGCAATATGGTCATGCCCGGTGCTGTTCCGTCTTCAAGCAGGCCGAGATCGCCTTTGGCGCGGCGCCGACCGATGAGGAACTGCTTGGGGCGTCATTCGACAAGCTGAGTGACGAAAGCGAGATCGAATTGGTAAAGCGAATAGCACAGTATCCGCGGCTCATCGAGCAGGCGGCGGCAGCGCACGAACCGCATCGCATCGCATTTTATCTCCACGAGCTGGCGAGTCAGTTTCACGCCCTCTGGAACAAGGGCAAGGACGCACCACATTTGCGTTTCGTTAATCTAACCGACCGAGACTCCTCTGTGGCAAGGCTGGCGCTGGTCCGGGCGGTGCGCGACGTAATTGCCTCGGGCCTTTTCATTCTGGGAGTCGCGGCCCCCGAGGAAATGCGGTAGCGTTGAATCGGTCAACAGGTCGACCAAGCAAGGGGGCTTCGTCGGATCGCCGCGAGTATCGACGATCAGGCGGGTGGAGGGGACCTCCGAGGACCATGAGCACATTTAGATCAAAGTCAGCAATCAACCTCGACGAAATCGAACGGCAGATTCGGGAAGCCTCGGCGAAGTCAGCGTCAAGCGCGCCGCCACTGGAAGACCCGCTCGCCGAGCTTGCCAGGATTGTCGGTGGCGAGCCTGTTCCGCAACGCGACGGCGCCGCCGACCTTGCGCGTTTTGCGCGCCCCGCCCCTCCTGCGGAGCCTACATTACGGCAACCGACTGTAGTGAATCCCGCACAGCCACGTTCTCCGGCGGCGCAGGCCCCGCCGCAGGATCGTTTGGCGCGCGCTCCCGCGATTGCGCCGCTCCCTGCCGCTGTAGCACCCAAGCCGCCGTTGTTCTCCGAACGTCGAGAGACGCCGCCGCGCGCCACAGGCAATGACGATATCGAGCGCCTGATGCGTTTCTCCGACAATACTCCGCCCGCCGCGAAGGATGGGGACGACCTCGAATCAGCAATGAGATCGCTTGACGATCTCCTGCGAGCGCGTACCGCCGCAGTTGCGGTGGATCAATCGATCGCTCGGGCGTCCGGGGCCTTCGACGAATGGCCGTTGCGTCGCGATGCGTCAGACGGCGGGATCGAGATTCCCGAGCAGCTCGAGTTTGACGGCTCGGCTTTAACTCCGCATGTGCAAACGACCGCGTCTCGAGGGCCGGCGCAGCCTCATGAAAGATGGCCCGGCTCTGCGCTCGGGGATGAAGAACCTCTCGAGGATCCGCCGGAGCTGCGGGAGAGGGCTAACCGCAAACCGCTAATCGTTGCAGCCGCCGTTCTCGGCGTAGCAGCCATCGGCATTGGCGGGGCGCTTTCCATGCGTGGCGCGTCTATTGGATCCTCCAGCGGGCAGCCGCCCATGATCGCAGCCTATGAAGGCCCCTCCAAAATCGCGCCGGCGAACCCAGGGGGGATCGAAATTCCTGATCAGAACAAACAGGTGTTGGAACGAACTCCCAGCGTCCCGAAGGCTCCTGCTCGGGTCGTGAACAGCGAGGAACAACCCCTCGACTTACGCGAAGCGGTGCGTCGCGAGACCGGCGCGGTTTCGTCGTCCAGCGATCCGAAGCCGCGTATGGTTGCAACCATCCCGATCCCGCCCTCACAACAACAGACGGCCACGGACGCGTCTCCTGTAGCGCCTGCGATGCCATCTGTTTCGGCGGAGCCGAGGCGAGTGCGAACTGTTGCCGTCAAGCCGCCCGAACCGGCCCCGGCCGCTGCTCCGCCTGCGCCCTTGGTCGCGGTGGCGCCCCGCCCGGAACCTTCGGCGGTCACGCAGCCGTCGCCAATTCCGGTGAACCCTGCGCCTGTGGCGCAAGCGCCTGCGTCGACGCCCCCCCCATTGCCCCTTGCGGGGGCCAACGCCACTGCAGCCGCTCCGACAACTCCGAAGCAAAAGATTCAAGGTTCTATGCCCACCTCCAAGGAGACGACTGCGACCGTGAAGTCTCCGCCGGCGCCGCGCGCCGGGAAGCCAACGCAAGGGACTGAGCCGCTCCAGATCACTCCGCCTGAGCGTGAGGCGCCGAGTCAGCCCTCGCATCAGCAGATGGCGGCTGCGGGCCCCAGCGCCCAGGGTGTCAGCGCAGCCCAGCCGTCTGAACCGCCGGCAGAACGGAGTGCGGCTTCGATCGGCTCCTTCGCAATCCAGTTGTCGTCGGAAGGGAGCGACCAGGAAGCGCGCGCTGCAATCGGCCGGATGCAATCGCGATTCAGCGAACTTTCGCCGCTCTCCGCCAGCGTTCAGCAGCGGGAGGTCAAGGGAAAAATGCGCTATAGGGTGCGATTTGGCAGCATGTCCCGCGACGATGCAACGAGCCTTTGCAGCGCGCTCAAGGGCAAAGGACAGGACTGTATCATCCAGCCCAATTAGGCTGACAAGCTTCGCTCATCTCTTGTCCGTGTGATTCCAACGGCCTAAACCCGCTCGATGGCGAGCGCTCTCATTATCGGTTGCACCGGCAAAGAATTTACCCGGGAAGAGGCGGCGTTTCTGCGCGACGCTGATCCTTGGGGTTTGATACTTTTCAAGCGCAACATTGAGACCCCAGAGCAAGTTCTTAAACTTACTTCCGCTTTTCGAGAGATCGTGGGCCGAGAAGACGCTCCCGTGCTCGTCGATCAGGAGGGTGGTCGGGTACAGCGCCTAGGGCCCCCATTCTGGCGACGCTATCCGGCAGGACGAGCTTACGGCGAGTTGAGCTCCATTGATCCGCTTGGCGGCCGGGAGATCGCCCGTCTCGGTGCACGCTTGATGGCCCATGACCTCAAAACGGTAGGCATAACAGTCGATTGTTTGCCGGTTCTTGATGTTCCGTCTCGGGGCGCCCACGACGTGATTGGCGATCGATCCTATGGGCTTGACCCTGACAGGGTCACAATTCTGGGCCGGGCAGCCGCCGAGGGCTTGCTCGCGGGCGGGGTCCTTCCCGTCATCAAGCACATACCGGGGCATGGTCGCGCCGGCGCCGACAGCCATGAGTCCCTGCCCACGGTGGCGGTCCCGCTCGCGGATCTCGAAATCAACGACTTCGCTCCGTTCCGGGTTCTGGCGGATATGCCGCTCGCCATGACCGCACATGTCGTTTTCACGGATATTGACCCGGATCACCCCGCAACGACATCGCGACGGGTCATACGCGAGGTCATCCGCAACTCAATTGCGTTTGACGGCCTGCTGATGACCGACGACTTGTCCATGAAAGCGCTCGCCGGGACGTTCGCAGAGCGCGCCTCTGCGTCTCTGAGAGCAGGTTGCGACATGCTGCTCCACTGCAATGGCGACATGGCGGAAATGAAGGCCGTGGCGTCCGCAGCTCCTCGACTTGCGGGCTCTGCGGGCCGCAGGGCAAAGGCGGCGCTGGCGCGCATCCGGCACGCTCCGGAGCCGCTGGATGTTGTGGAAGCGCACGCCAGATTCGACGCCGCCCTTGCCGCGCTGGCCTGACGGACGCAAGTTCGAGCTCGGGGAAAGGAACGATTCGCGCAAATGGCGAGCGAGTTTATCGATCCGGACATGTTTGAATCCGACCGCGGCGTCAGCGAACCTGTGTTGATTGTCGACGTAGACGGATTCGAGGGTCCGCTTGATGTTCTGCTCGAACTGGCGCGCCGTCAGAAAGTCGACATAGCCAAGATCTCCATCCTCGCGCTCGCCGAACAGTATCTTGTCTTTATCGAACACGCGCGCCGGATGCGGCTTGAGCTTGCCGCGGACTATCTTGTGATGGCCGCATGGCTTGCATATCTGAAGTCGCGGCTTCTCCTGCCGGAAAAGGCGACAGCGGACGAGCCGACGGCCGCCGAGCTAGCCGCTGATCTCGCGTCCCGCCTTCGGCGGCTGGAAGCCATGCGGGCCGCCGCGCGAAAGCTCGCCGAGCGGGATCAACTAGGAATGCATTTCTTTGCCCGGGGGATGCCTCAGCCCGTTGTTGTTCAGAAAACGGCGGAATGGCAGGGGACAGTATACGACTTGCTTTCCGCTTACGCACGGCAACGGCAGAAGACCGCAATGTCGCGGGTCCAGTTCAAGAAGCGCTTCGTCTGGTCCCTCGTGGAGGCGCGCGAAGCCCTTCAGAAGGCGGTTGGACGGGCGCTCGATTGGACTCCGCTCGACAGCTATCTCATTCACTACATGAGCGAACTGTCGATGGTCACGACCGTACGCGCGTCGGCTTTTGTCGCCACCCTGGAAATGGTGCGGGAAGGCATGCTGGATATTCGACAGGATGAGCCGTTCGCTCCGTTGATGCTGCGGGCCAAGCCGTCGCCTCCGGCGCAGACGATCGTTCAGGAGGTTCCCGCGTGAGCTTGCAGAGGGTATTGCGGACCGTGTCGCCCGAGACCTTCGAGGAAGCCGTACGGACGGTCGAGGCGCTGCTATTCGCGGCTTCGGAACCGCTCGACGCGAAGGCGCTCGCGGAGCGCAT
>JBEVKO010000230.1:0-3099 GCA_040509705.1 Beijerinckiaceae bacterium | reverse complement strand
TTTCGGCGCCGCCGCGGCACGCGGGGGCGCCGATCAGAATTCGCGAGGTCGCCGCCGTGAGGCGGCGCGCTCAAGTCAGCGCTGACCCAGCCCGCCAGTGCCGCCGAAGGGCGCGCCTGCCGCAGGCGCCCCCGCTTGCCGCGGCGGCGCCGAAATCGTTTGTCAACCATAGCGTGCGCAATTGAGGACGGGGGAGGGCTTGGTCCGCATGGACGCGAGGACAATAGGGTGACGGAAATGCGCAAGGTGCTTATCCGATGTTTCTTCGTTGGCGCAGCGTTCGCCGTAGCAGGGTGTGAGACCGTCAGCACGGTGTCCCCGCGCGTCGCCGAGGTCGAGGATGATTCGGCCGGAACGCAGGCCGTCAACATCCAGTCGCTCACTGAGGTCGTCAGCCGCAATCCCACCGACGCGCAGGCCTACAACACCCGCGGCGCCGCCTATGCCCGCGTCGGCCGCTATCGCGAGGCGATCCAGGATTTCGACAAGGCGGTTCAGCTCAACCCGAATCTCGCCGCCGCCTACACCAACCGCGCGCTCGCCCATCGCCAGACCAATCGCAACGATCAGGCGCTGGCCGATTTCAACCGCGCGATCTCTGCAGATCCGAACTATGGGCCGGCCTATGTCGGGCGCGCCAATCTGCTGCGCGTGCAGGGCGATTTGCAGACGGCTTTCTCCGATCTCAATTCGGCGATCCGGCTCAATCCGGAAAATGCGCAAGCCTTCCACGCGCGGGGCCTGCTCTACCAGCGTCAGAACCAGCACGATTTCGCCATTTCGGACTTCGATGCGGCGATCGATCGAGATCCTTACGCGGCCGCTCCCTATCAGGCGCGCGGGCAGAGCCTCATCGCAACGAACAAGTTCGAGAAGGCGATCGAGGATTTCAACGCGGCGCTCAATGTCGACAACCGCAACGGCGACGCCTGGGCCGGCCGCGGGCTCGCCTACGAGCGCATGGGCCGGCGTCAGGACGCCACCGAGAGCTACCAGCGCGCTTTGACCGCCGATCCCAGCAATGCAGCCGCCCGCGCGGGCAACGCGCGCCTCGGCGGCGGCGGTTTCTTCCGCGGATGATGCGAGCGCTCGCCGGCGCTGTCGCAGCGGCGGCGCTGGCCGCATCCTGCGCCGGGGCGATGGCGAATCCCGCCAAGCCGGACAAGGCCAAGCAGGCGTCGGTCCAGCCGAAGCCCGCGCAAACGCAGGCCGGATCCTTCGAAAGCTTCGTGCAATCGCTCTGGCCGCATGCGCAGGCCGCCGGCGTCTCGCGCGCGACATTCGACGAAGCGTGCTCCGGCCTGACGCTTGATCCGTCGATCGTCGCGCTGACGCGCAAGCAGGCGGAGTTTTCGAAGCCTATCTGGTCCTATCTCGCAGGCGCCGTGAGCGGAGCGCGAATCGCCAACGGCCGCGCCATGGCGGCGGAGTACGCATCTTCGCTCGCGTCGATCGAAAGCCAATACGGCGTCCCTAAGGAAATCATCCTCGGCGTCTGGGGCATGGAGACCAACTACGGCGCCTTCGCCGGCGACAAGGACGTGATCCGCTCGCTCGCTACGCTGGCCTATGTGCGCTATCGCGGAACGTTTTTTCGCGACGAGTTCATCCAAGCGCTGCGCATGATCGAGGAAGGCCATGTGCCGCGCGCCCGCATCCGCGGCTCATGGGCCGGCGCGATGGGCCATACCCAGTTCATGCCCTCGAGCTTCATGAAGTATGCGACCGCCGGCCGGAACATCTGGGGCTCGCCGCAGGATGCGCTCGCCTCGACGGCAAACTATCTGCGGCAGAAGGGATGGGTCCCAGGGCAGCCCTGGGGCGTTCAGGTGCAAATCCCCGCTTCGCTCGATTACAATAACGTCCGCCGCAGCTTCTCCGCCTGGGCGAGCGCCGGCGTCACGCCAGTCGGCGGCGCGGGATTGCCGCGCATGGGGGAAGCAACCCTGTTTCTTCCGGCGGGCGCCAGCGGCCCGGCCTTCCTGCTCACTGACAACTTCGCGGTCATCAAGACCTACAACATGTCGGACGCCTATGCGCTGGGCGTCGCGCATCTCGGCGATCGCATCGCCGGCGGCGCGCCGATCGCGGGCGCCTGGCCATCGACCGATCCGCTGCCGTCGCTTGCGCTGCGCAAGGATGTGCAGAGCCAACTCAAGCGCCTCGGATTCTACGACCAGGACGTCGATGGTCGCCTGGGCACCGGGACGCGAGACGCAGTGCGCCGGTTCCAGCTTGCGCAAGGGATCCATCCCGCCGACGGCTACGCCAACCAGTCGCTGCTGGCGGCTCTCAGAGCCGCGAAGCGGTAGGTCGATCTTCCCGGGTTCAGCCCCCGCGAAAATCCGCTCAACGCGGAATCGACCGCATCCATCGGATTTGACCAATTCTCAAAACATTGGTTTCGCCATGCATCGCGTGCGAAACCTGAGAGAAACAGAGCGCGCCAATAGGGCGTTCCTCCTGTGCGCCTTCGCACAACAGCCTCCCCACGTCCCGGTCCATACCGGGTTCATCGCTGGGGAGACAAAACAATGTCGAAGATGATCCGCTCAATCGCCGCCGCCGCTCTCGGGCTGGTCGCGTTCAGCCATTCCGCGTCCGCTCAGTCCGACCTTCTCGCGACGCTGTTCCAGAAGCCGCAGTTTCGAACCGAGCGCGCCGCGCCGCAGGAGACGCGTCAGGTCGTCGCCGCTCCGCGCGGCGTTGCGCCGGGAACGATCGTGGTCGATACGCCGAACCGCGCGCTCTATCTCATCGGCGATGACGGCGTTGCGATGCGCTACGCGATCGGCGTTGCGCGCGCCGGGTTTGAATGGGGCGGCGACATGACAATCGGCCGCAAGGCTGAGTGGCCGTCATGGACGCCTCCTTCCGAGATGCTGAAGCGTCGTCCCGATCTGCCGCGCTTCATGGCGGGCGGCGAAGGCAACCCGCTCGGCGCGCGCGCCATGTATCTTCACAACGGGTCCGGTCGCGACTCGATCTTCCGCATTCACGGGACGAACGAAGAAGCCACAATCGGCGAGGCGGTGTCGTCGGGCTGCATCCGCATGATGAATGCCGACGTCACCGATCTCTACAGCCGCGTGAAGGTCG
>JBEVKO010000229.1:0-7105 GCA_040509705.1 Beijerinckiaceae bacterium | reverse complement strand
ATCTAAATCATCCTCTTCAAAATACAGACGTCACCAATTCGCGCGGCCTGTCATCGCCAGACCGCAGTGAACGCTACAGGCTTCGACGGACAAATGGCAAGCAAGATAACAGCGATGAAAAGTCAAACCGAGCAGTTCCGCGCGCGCTCATCGCGCAACTGAATCGACCCTTCAAAGTTTGATGTCGCCGCTGTGCTGGGAGCAGCAGTGCGCTTGCGCGTTACGGCTTCGGCGCCGCTCCGTTTCCGCCATTGCCATTGCCGCCATTCCCGCCATTGCCATTAAGAGGCAGGCGCGGCTGTGTCGGCGGCGCAAATCCGTTGAGCTGCGGCGGCGAGGCGCCGGCCGGCAATGGGCCGCTCGGCGGCGGACGCGTCGGATCAAGGAGCTGGATCGTCCAGCTCTTTTGCTCGCCCGTATCGACTTCGAAATAGCCCGTGCGCTCGTAGCCGCGCGCGAGGCAGTTTTCGGAACCGCGAATCGTGAACTCGCGGTCGCGTGTGCACATGTGGCTCTTGCCTCCCCATTGCCCGCCGCGGTCATAGTCCACGGCGTGGATGTAGTAGTAGCGCGCCGCGAGTTCGCCCCGCAGCAGGACTTCGCAGGCGTTGGCCGAGATGTTCCACCAGCCTTCGGTCACCCAGCCCTGCTGATCGCGAAAGCCGAGCGAGATGCCGACGCGGCTCGTCGTCATGTTGCAGAGACGCAGATCAGCAAGCGCCGGCGTCGGCGCGGCTGCGAAAATCGCCGCCGCGCCCGCAAACGCCGTCATGGCGAGAGGAGCCGATCGCCTCATTGTTGCTCCGCGTCCCCCCGCGCGAATCGCGCCTGACCTCCGGACGCCCTCAGGGATGCCATCTCCCGGATCGAAAGCAAGCCGGGCGTTGCCGCGCGCCGCGGGCTGTGGCATCGCCCGAGCGCCCGCGCCCTCATCATCTACATGCTCCAACCAGCCCCCGCTGACGCTCCGCCGGTCGAAATCGTCGACGGCGATCTAAAATCCGGCGTGCTCATTCTTTGCGATCACGCGTCGAATGCGATGCCCGCTGAATATGGCGATCTCGGGATGCCCGCAGCGGAACTCGAGCGCCACATCGCCTATGACATCGGGGCAGCCGCCCTGACGCGGGCGATGGCGCAGGCTCTTGGCGCACCGGCGATCCTGACGCGATTCTCTCGCCTTTTGATCGATCCCAACCGCGGCCGCGATGATCCGACGCTCGTGATGCGCCTCTCCGACGGCGCGATCGTGCCGGGCAACGCCCATCTCGACGATGCGGAGATTGAACTTCGCATCCGCCGCTTCTACGACCCCTACGACCGCGCCATCAGCAGCGCGCTGGCGCGTTTTGCGGCGGCCGGCGTCGTCCCGGCGATCGTTTCGAACCACAGCTTCACCCCGGTCATGAAAAACGTCCCGCGGCCATGGCACGTCGGCATCCTCTGGGACGCCGATCCGCGGCTTCCGCTGCCGGCGCTCGATGCTCTCCGGCGGGAGCCCGATCTGGTGATCGGCGACAACGAACCCTATGATGGCGCTCTCGCCGGCGACACGATCGACCGCCACGCCAGCCAGCGCGGCCTCGCCAGCCTCCTGACTGAGGTGCGGCAGGACCTGATCGCCACCGAGGCCGACGCTGCGGCCTGGGGCGACAGGCTGGCGCGCATCTTGACGCCGGCGCTTTCCAACCCAGATGCCCATGTGGCGCGGCTCTACGAGAGCCGGGTCGCGTCGCGTCATCGCCGCCCGTCGCCACTCGGCGCGCCGGCCTTTTCGGAGATCACGGCATGAGCGACATCGATCCAAAGACCATGACCGAACTGGAGGCGGCCGCCTTTCGCAGACTCGTCGATCATCTGCGCAGCCGCGCGGACGTGCAGAACATCGATCTGATGAATCTGGCGGGCTTCTGCCGCAACTGCCTGTCGAACTGGCTGAAGGAAGAGGCGGATGCGCGCGGCCTTCCCGTGAGCAAGGAGGCGAGCCGCGAGCATGTCTACGGCATGCCTTACGAACAGTGGAAAAATCTCAATCAGGGCGAAGCAACGGTTGAACAGAAGGCCGCTTTCGCCAAATCAGATCGGCAGCATTAATCAACGAGGGGTCGCGCCGCGCGGTCCTGACCGCGGAGACCTCCCATGTCCAACCTGATCGCCGGCGATCAGCTGAAGGCGCTCATCGAACGCATCGAGCGCCTTGAAGAAGAAAAGAAGGCGCTCGCGGACGATATCCGGGAAGTCTACGCCGAGGCCAAGGGCAACGGCTTCGACACCAAGGCGATCCGCAAGATCATCAGCCTGCGTAAGAAGGATCACGCCGAGCGTAAGGAGGAGGAAGCGATCCTCGAACTCTACATGAACGCGCTGGGGATGGTTGACTGAACAAGTTCGGGAATTTTCCCGCAGCTTCCGAGCAACCCGCACATACCTCCCCACGTCGCTGGAAAGGCCGAGGTTAGGAAGAGAATCTCTTAGGTAGTGGCCTCCTAGCGGGCGAGGGCGAAAATCACGCCCTCGGTCCTCCGTAAGCCTTGGCGGCCTTTCCCGTCGGCGTCCCCTGAAACCGGGTGCTGGCCTAGCGAAGCTTGGCCGACAGGACCATCGGTTTGACAGCCGCGCCGGTGAAATGGCCGGCTGACGGCCCAATGCTCGCCTTGCGCCGGAACTCCATGAGAATCGCGTCGACCGGCGCAAGCGCCACGCTCGACGCCACAGGCGCCGACAGGGTCCGGGTGCGCGACGTCGGCACGCTGTCGGCCCCCCTCAGCGTCGGCATCGCCGAGGCGGACGCCGCCACGATGGTGGTCGGACGCAGCCCGGGACGCATGGGCGGCAGCGGCGCATAGGCTGTAGCCTGCGCCGGTGGAGCGGCCTCTCTCTCGTCGCCCCCGCTTCGGCGTATGACCGCGCCGAGCGCATCAACCGCCGGCGCCGGCTCCGATGGAGCGCTCGCGACGACGTCGGACGCGGTCGGTCGCACCGGCGGCATCGGAATGTCGGTGAGGCTCGCGACCGCCGTGCGGGCGAATTCGGCCGGCCGGCGCGGCGGCATCGGAAGCTCTGCGAAGACCGGGGCCTGCGGCGCGCGGGCCAGCGGCTGGTTTGCGGCCGAGGCGATCTGGATCGGTGCGGCCGTCACGGGCGCTGGCGCCGGGACCTGGACCTGCGCGGTCTGGACCGGGGTCGGATTGGAGAACAGCGAGAAGCCGGTGGGAGCCGCCGTCGGGGCAACTGAGGCGACCTGCGCCTCCGGCTGCGGCGCGCCGGGGCGGCGCAAGCTCCGGCGGTCAGGCGACGCCTGAGCAACCGCGACTTCTCCCGTGCGGCCATTGTTGAGAGCAAAGCTGTGAACGCCGGCGTCGTCGACGCCCGAGGGGCTCGAACCGCCTCCGCCGCCCCCGCGGCCGCGACCGCCGCCGAACAGCGCAGCGAAGAATCCGAGGCCGCCGGACCAGCCCTCGATCTCCTCATCGCCGCCATAGCCGCCGACGCTGCCGCCGCGGGCGATGATCATCGCTTTGGCTTCCTCATACCCGGCCATCACGCCGCCGCCCGATGGCAGATGCACAGTCCTCTCGTCAGGGAAGAGGCGCGCGAGCTGATCGCGAGTCATGCGCGGCCAGGAGCGGACGGAACCGACGTCGACATGGACGAAGCCGGTGTTGGCGCTCGAATAGTAGCCGACGCCGCCGCGCTGCATGCGCATTGCGACTTCGCGGATTCGCGCCATGGAGACGTCGGCGACGAAGAAGTCGAGCGCGTTGCCGTTCATGTGCTGGCTGTGCTTCGACACGGCGCGCGAGCGGCGGCGCAGCATCGAGTTGGTGTCCGGCGAACGGTAGGCGGAGTTGATGTAGATCGGGCTCGACGAGCCGGATTCGCGATGCGCTTCCCAGACCAGGTCGAAAAGCTTCGGATTCATGCGGGTCTTTTCGTCCCGCCGCCAGTCGCGCATCAGCCAGTTGAGTTGCTCGAGCGCCGAGTAGTCGTAGGAGCCCCAGCGTTTGAAGGTGATCGTCGCCGATTCTTTCGTGTGGTTGTGGACGAGGGTCAGCGTGCGCGTCTCGCCCTGGGCGATGGCGTTCTGCGTCTTGCGGGATCCGTCCGCAACGACCAGCGCCCCGAACGCAACCAGCGTGAGGCAACCCCGACATGACCAAAGCGCGAGTCTCGAGCGCGGCGTGATTTCAGCTGGCAAGCTTCACCTTGGGCTGGGCGAGCCGCGCTCGCCGGAAAGAAAATAATCTGTTGCCGAGAAGCGTAAACGCGCGGTTACCGCGACGCAATTCCTAAACGGCCCCCGCGCCGTAAACAGGGCGATCATGGCGAAATCATGCCTTGCCGACAAATTGCCGCATATTCCCGTGGAAATGCCGGGGGTTACGTTACGCGACCGTGTGAGGAACCGCCACAGCGAAGCCAGATTGTTAAGATTCAGGAGCCTGTGAACATCCAGGCGTCCGAAGCAGGACGCCCTTGACGCGACGGCGCCGGACCGGCGATTCGAGGATGGTGAGCGCCCCGGGCCATTTTCGCATCGCCTTCTTCTCGGACCCTCATCTGGGGCCGCTGCCGGACATCAAATGGCGCGCACTGGCGAACAAGCGCATCACGGGCTACCTCAACTGGCGGCTGAGCCGGCGCTCCCATCATGACATGAAGGCGCTGGACCTCATCATCGCCGACATCCTGGCGATCGCGCCCGATCACATCGTTTGCGGCGGCGATCTCGCCAATCTCGGTCTTCCCGCCGAATTTGTGACGGCCCGCCGGCTGCTCGAACGGCTGGGGGATCCGTCGCGCGTCAGCCTG
This sequence comes from Beijerinckiaceae bacterium, assembly GCA_040509705.1. GTDB lineage: Bacteria > Pseudomonadota > Alphaproteobacteria > Rhizobiales > Beijerinckiaceae > Terrirubrum. The sequence goes on along the minus strand of JBEVKO010000229.1, from coordinate 2,293 downwards.
GTGCCCGGCAACCACAGCGCCTATGTCGCCGGCAGCGTCGCCCCGATGCTCGAAACCCTCGCGCCCTGGATGACGGGCGACAGCGAGACGAAGCCCGCCTTTCCCTATGTTCGCCGGCGCGGCCCGGTCGCGCTCATCGGCCTCAACTCGGCTGCGCCGACGCGGCCCTTTGATGCAACCGGCAAGCTTGGCGACGCGCAGATCGAGGCGACCTTCCTGCTCCTCACTGCGCTGCGCTCACAGGCCCTCTGCCGGATCATCGTGGTTCACCACCCGCCGCATCTCGGGGGCGCGCCGCGCGACCGTCGCCTGCGCGACGCCGCTGATTTCGAGGCCATGCTGGCGCGCGCCGGCGCCGAACTCGTGCTCCATGGCCACAACCATGTAACCAGCGTCGCCCACCGCCTCGCGGCGAACCGGATGTGTCCGGTCATCGGCGTCGGTTCGGCGTCGGAGCGCAACCTTTCGCGCGGACGCTGGCCGGTGTGGCTGTCCATCGACGTCTCGCGCGTTCACGACTCCTTCGAGATCGACATCATCGAGCGGGGACTGAACGAGAAGGGAGCGATCGTCGCGAGCCCGCTGGCGCGGGTCAATGCGCCACACCGAGTCTGAAAAGCGCATAGAGAACCGCGGCGCCGGAAAGAGCGCCGATGAGGTAGAGGGTCACGATTTCTCCGAAGCGCGCGTCGGCCGGCGGCGCACTTGTCGCCGACGCGGCGGGCTTCGGCGAAGACGCGGCCGCCATCGCGCGCTCTCGCTCCACGATCCGGCGCGCGACATACATGGTGACGGCTTCGACAATCGGCTCGACGTCTTCGTCCTCAGCCAGCACGACCGATCCGTCGCGCGTATCCTGCACGAAGCGATAGCGCTTGCGGTCATGTCCGCAGTCGACGAAGGCGATCATGTCGATGAAGAGCCGCGGCGGATCAACTGGCGCGATCCCGTGATCGAAGGCGCTGGCGTGCAGGCCAGTCTGCGCGAATACAGGCGCCAGCGCTGCGCCGAGCGCTTCGAGCCTTGCAACCGCGGCGGTGCGCAAATCGGCGGCCGAATGCGAGCGCTCGACTTCTTCAAGGCGCGCGCGCCGCACCGCGACCGCAAGATCCGGCACGAAAGCGCGCGGCATGCGCGCGACATTGTCGTCGTCGGCCATTGATCCGTCCCTTTGCACGCGCGGCGTCAGATGCAGCGTCCTCCATCGACTTCGAGAACCGCCCCGGTGACCATCTCCGCCTCGTCAGAACAGAGGAACAGCGCCGCGTTCGCAATGTCCTGCGGCTGCGACAGACGGCCCCAGGGGATGCTCGCCTTGAAGGCGGCGCGCTTTTCCGGCGTGTCCTCGCCCATGAAGGTTGCGAGCAGCGGCGTTTCGCCGGCCACTGGCGCAATCGCGACGACGCGCACCTTGTCCGGCGCAAGCTCGACCGCCATCGATTTCGACAGGAGATTCACTGCGCCCTTGCTGGCGTTGTACCAGGCGAGTCCCGGCCGCGGCCGGATGCCGGCGGTCGAGCCGATGTTGCAGATGACGCCGCCGCCATTGGCGCGGAAATGCGGCAGGATCGCCTGCGCGAAGAGATAGACCGACTTCACATTGACGGCGAACACCCGGTCGAACTCCGTCTCGCTGACGTCGAGCATCGGCTGGTTGCGATGGGAGACGCCGGCGTTGTTGACGAGAATGTCGACGCGTCCGAAAGCGTCGATCGCAGCTTTCGTCGCGGCCGTTACGTCGGCTGAATTCGACACGTCGCCGCCAAGCGCCATTGCGCCGGTTCCGATGCGCCTGGCTGCGTCCTTCGCCTTGTCGAACTGGAAATCCATGAGCGCGACGCGCGCGCCCTCGCGCGCGAAAGTCTCGGCGATGCCAAGCCCAAATCCTTGCGCCGCGCCGGTGACGATGGCGGCCTTTCCTTTGAGACGCATGCTTTTTCCTCTTTGTTGCTTTGACTGTGATAACCCGTCATCCGTCGCCTGAGACGATGCCTTCTCCCCATGAAAGGTGAGAAGGCGATCACGGCTCATAAGCGCCAACTCCTTCTCCCCGCTTGCGACGCCGAAGCGCAGCGAAGGCGTGAAGCGGCGGATGAGGGCTCGCTCCATTACCCGTGATTGACCACAATCGTCTTCGTCGCCGAAAATTCGTAGAGCGCATCGAATCCTTTTTCGCGCCCGTGGCCGGATTTCTTGACGCCGCCGAACGGCAGTTCGATGCCGCCGCCCGCGCCGTATCCGTTGACGAAAACCTGGCCGCAGCGCATGGCGCGCGCCACGCGCATGGAGCGCT
>JBEVKO010000228.1:0-8637 GCA_040509705.1 Beijerinckiaceae bacterium | reverse complement strand
GCCCGGCGGACAGTCGCAACGTCCGGTCGACGAGCTGCTGCGCTCGCTCAGCGAGATTCACACGTCGCTCGCGATGCTCAACGACCCGACGCGCGCAGCGGAGGGCCGCATCAAGTTCACCGAAAGCCTGCGCACGCTGCAGGCGACATCAACGCGGTTTCCTGATCCGTTCAAGGCCATGCTGCAGAACGCGGTCGCGGCCTTCGACACAGATGCGACCGGCACGACCGTCGCGCGCCTCAACCAGTCGCTCGGCGAACAGGTCACACGCACCTGCCAGCAGGCGATCGCGGGCCTGTATCCGTTCAGCCGCACCAGCGACAAGGATATGCCGGTCCAGGAATTCCAGAAAATCTTCGGACCGAGCGGCATCGTGGATCGGTTCTACACGGCCAACCTCGCACAATTGATCGACACGTCGAAGCCGACCTGGGCGTGGAACCAGGCCAATCCGGTGGCGCGCCAGATGTCGCCGGCGATGGTGCGCGACTTCCAGCGCGCCAATGACATCCGCCAGGCGTTCTTCCCGCAGGGCGCGCCCGCGTTCGCCTTCGCCGCGAAGAATCTTTCGCTCGGCGAGGGAATCGAGAACGCGCGCCTCGAGATCAACAGCGGCATGCTGTCGACCGACAAGCCTAAGCCCGCTGGCCCGACTTTCGGGGGATTGTTCGGCGCGTCGCCGCAGCCGCCGCCGGCGCAAAATCTCCAGCAGGTCGTGACGTTTCAGTGGCCGGGACCGGTGGGATTGAGCGCCGCCAACCTGGTCGTGGCGCCCGACATTCCCGGACGCACATCCAAGATCGAGCGGCCGGGACCGTGGGGCCTGTTCCGTCTCCTCGACTCGGCCAATGTCAGCCGGTCAGGCGAAGCGCTGATCGCCCGCTTCACCGTTGGGGGCCGCGAGGCCGTTTATCAGATCAATGTCACGACCTTGCCGAATCCCCTCACGCTTGCAGCGCTCCGGGAGTTTCGCTGCCCATCGGCGCAGTGAGATCGGCGATGCCGTGTGGCCTCTATGGCAAGCTCCCGATGAAACGGGACTTCATCTCGGTTGAGGCCCCGCGCAATTTCCTGAGCGTCTGGGAGCCCTGGTTGCAGGGCGGCATCGCCGGTAGTCGCATCCGGCTCGGCACCGGCTGGCGAGACGTCTTCCTGAGGGCCCCGATCTGGAGATTCTGGCTCGGACCGGACATTTGCGGTTATCCCGTCATCGGATCCTTCATGTCGTCGGTTGACGGGGTCGGCCGGTTTTTTCCGCTCACCGCCATCGCCCATGGCGACAAGGGCGACATGTTCGCACGGCCGCCCGATGATCCCCATACGGAATGGTTCTCTGAGGTCGAAGCGCTTCTTCTGTCCGTTCTTGAGGAAGGCGCGACCTACGACGCCTGCCTGCAGGCGCTCGCAGCGCTTCCGGTGCCGCCAAGGTCGCCCGCTCCGGCGCCGAATGATTCGGTTCGCTACCTCTATCGCGCCAGCGCCGCTCCAGCGCCGTCCCCAGACGACATTCCGGCGGGTATTTCGACCCTGTTGAGTGAACGCGAAGGTCGGATGTATTCTGGGGCCAGCTTCTGGTGGACGATCGGCGGTGAAGAATTCGCGCCGATGGTGCTGGCGGCCGATGGTCTGCCCGATCCCAATATCGTCACAGCCATGCTGAACGGACAATTCGAAGAGGCAGCGGGGTAGCCGCGATGGCGCTGAGCCGAAAATCCTCCCTGGTTCTCAAGTTCGAGACCGGCGCCGCGACGCATGTCGGCAAGGTCAGGCGCGCGAACGAGGACAGCTACGTCGTGCGGCCCGAGATCGGCCTTTGGGCCGTCGCCGACGGCGTCGGGGGTCATGAGGGAGGACAGCTCGCGAGCCAGACGGTTGCGGGCGACGTCGCCTCGATCGGCGCGGCCGTCTCGGCTACCGATCAACTCGCCCGGTTCAAGGACCGCGTCCTGCGCGCCAACGACCGCATCAAGCAAGTCGCTGCCGATCGCGGCGGCGCCACCATCGGCACCACGGTCGCAGCGGTCCTCGCCTTCGGGCACAGCTATACATGCGTGTGGGCCGGCGACAGCCGAGTCTATCGCATCCGCGACGATTCGATCACCCAGCTCACGCGCGACCACACCGAGGCCCAGGAACTCGTCGACAACGGTCTGCTCTCGCCCGAGCAGGCCAAGAGCTGGCCGCGGCGTAACGTGATCACGCGTGCGATCGGAATCTTTGACGATCCGGAGCTAGAGGTTGAAACCGGCTCGATAGAGCCTGGCGACACTTTCGTGGTCTGCAGCGACGGCCTCACCGGCCATGTTGCGGACGCCGACATTCGCGATCTGGTCAAGCAGCTTCGCGCCCAGGACGCATGCGACAGCCTGGTCGCGCTTACACTCGATCGCGGCGCATCGGATAACGTCACTGTCGTCGTGGTGAAATGCCACGGAGCTGAACGCACCAATTATATTCCTGCGTCCGAGCAGGATGCGCCCGGGCCCGGGCAATGACCCAGACCGTCATCCAGCTCGGCTCCGGCCGCGGCGGCCTCCCGGCCGGCACGCGGCTGAGCGATATTTACGAGCTGGAAAGCACCATCGCCGCCGGCGGCATGGGGGAAGTCTACAAGGGCCGCATGATCGAGACGGGCGATCCTGTCGCGATCAAGATGATCAAGCCGGAGCTCGCCGGAAACGACGCCGTCATTTCGCTCTTCCGCAAGGAGGCGTCGTCGCTGCACTATCTGCACCACGACGCCATCGTCCGGTATTTCGTTTTCTCGGTCGACCGCACGCTTGGCCGTCCCTATCTCGCGATGGAGTTCGTCGATGGCCCATCGCTGTCCGACTTCCTCAAAAAAGGTCCGCTGAACTTTGAGCAGCTGACGGTGCTGAGGCGCCGCGTCGCGTCCGGACTGCAGGCGGCGCACGACAAGGGCGTCATCCACCGTGACATGTCGCCGGACAACATCATCCTTCAGGACGGCGACATCGCACGCGCCAAGATCATCGACTTCGGCATCGCGCGCACAACGAAGTTCGGCCATGCGACCGTGATCGGCGACGGGTTCGCCGGCAAATACAACTATGTCTCGCCGGAACAGCTCGGCCTGTTCGGCGGCGACGTCACCAACCGCTCCGATATCTACAGCTTCGGGCTCGTTCTCGCCGAGGCGATCATCGGCCGTCCCATCGACATGAGCGGCAGCCAGGCCGACGTCATCCAGAAGCGCCAGAAGGTGCCCGATCTCACGGGGGTCGATTTCCGCCTGAAGCCTCTGCTCGAGCGCATGCTTCAGCCGAAGCCGGAGGATCGCCCGGAGTCCATGACCGAAGTCGCGTCGTGGATCGAGCAGCAGCCGAAAGCCGGCGGCGGCCGCAGCGGGCTGATCGCGGCCAGCGTCGCCGGGCTTGTTGCGCTCGGCGCCGGCGTCGGCGGCTATCTCTATCTCTCGCGCGATCATGGTCCGATGCCGGCGCCGGCGCCGAGTCCGATCATTGCGACGCCCACGCTGCCCCAACCCAATCCGGTTGATGTAAGGCCCGAAATTGCGAACACGCCGCCGCAAATGGTCGAGCCGCCGCTTGAACCGCTCAGGATCGCGACATTGTCGCCGACCGAACGATCCTCCCGCGTTGCGCAGTATGTGCGCTATTTCGATGGCGGGCCGTGTCTCTATCTGACGGTCAACGGCGTCAGCGAACGCATGGCGTCCGTCGACGCGTTCAGCCTGTCGGATCAGATCGTCCAGGGCTTCGACACCGACTTCAAGCTGGTGAATGGGTTTGCGCCGCAGATTTCCAGCCTACGTCTTTCTAATGCGCACTGCCCGGCCCTCGCGTTCATGCAAAGGATCGACTCGGACCGCGATCCAGCGCTCAAATTTGAGTTTCGCCAGCCCTCCGTGCGCGCCGGCCAGCGGGTTCAGGCGACGATCGAAGGAGTCGGCGACCGCGCGGCGGAGCTCTTGGCGGTGGGCGATGCCGGAAAGGTTCGTCTTCTGCAGGGACTGAGGCGTGACAAGGGAACTGTCCTGTTCGACGGTCGCGTCGATGATGAGGACAACAACATCCCTGGCTCGAAGCTCGTGCTTCTCATTACCTCGCCGAAGCCCATTGAATCGTTGACGCCGGCGCTGCGCAGCACGGCGTGGGAATTCTTCCCGGCGCTGCTCGAAGAAATCCAGCGCACGAACCAGCAAGTGCAAATCATTCCAAAGCTTATCAGGATCGAGCGCTAGACCGCGCGCACGAACGCGAATGCCGTTCGGATTTGCGTCTCCTTCCCTTTGACGGACTCATTCGATTGCCTGCATGGCTGCTCTGACTCCGCTCAACAATTTCATTTCGACGTTTCCCAATGCGAGCTTGTTCGTTACAACCTCGTTAGTCTCCATTCACGCAGAGCAAGCGTAGATCAGGCTCAGGCGTTTCAATGACCGCCGGGCCGGCAAACGAAGGAGAAGCGCGATCATGGCCCAGGTCGTAACAACTCTGAAGACGATCGACCTTCGCAAGGCCGATGTGCAGCCTGTCGGAGGCGACGACGTCAAAACGCTGCAGGCCTTGCTGAATCTCTTCCTCACTGCCGGCGACGGCGGAGAGGACGGCGCCCCGATTCCGCCCTTGACGTTGGATGGGACCGCCGGCGCGAAGACCAAACAGGCGGCGCTTGCCTTCCAGACCGCGGCTCATCTCGCCACTGACGCCATCGTCGGCCCACAGACCTGGAGGAAGCTTATCGAGCAGGACTTCTAACGCGCGAGCTTTAGAACGGCGGGAGAAATCGACATGCCGACGACCATCAGGCTGGGTGACTCCGGAGATGACGTGAAGCGATTGCAACGGGTCTTCGCCCGACAGAAAGTCCTTGCGCCCGACGATGTCGACGGAGCCTTCGGACCGAAGACTGAGCAGGTCGCCAAGGACTTCCAGCAGTCGAACGGGTTAGCGGTGGACGGCGTCGTGGGCCCGATCACATGGAGCCATGTGCATCCGTACCGTGAGGCCTCGCCTACACTGCAGGCCGGATCGCTCGGACCCCTTTTCGCCATGCTCCAGGGCGTGCTCAAGACCGGTTTCGGCTACGCCGGCGCGATCGACGGCGTCTACGGCCCGGCAACCGAAGCCGCCGTGCGTCTGCACCAGACCAACTCAGGACTCAATGTCACCGGCGTTGTTGACGAACGAACCTGGATGGCTCCTGCCGGCGCCGCGGGCGCAACGCTCGAAAGCCTCTCGGGCTTGAGTCTCTAAAGGCCATCGACGGAACAACTGAAGTGGCGCCGCTTCTTGTCGCGGCGCGTAGCTGAACAGCATCAGCTCACGCCGCCTTCATTCTCCAATGCATCGACGACTTGCCAGGTCTGTGCGCCGACGACTCCGTCGACTGTCAGGTTGGCGTTTTGCTGGAGCTGCCTGACCGCCGCTTCGGTCTTGGGGCCGAAGCGTCCGTCGACGCCGCCCAAACTAAAGCCGACTGCGCTCATCCGGCTCTGCAGCCGGCGCACCGGAAGACCCGTCGAGCCAATCGTCAGCACGGGATGGCTCTGGTCGGCTTCATCGATATTGATCCACGTCACCCGGCCGACAATTCCATCAGCCGCGATCTCCCGCGCCTGCTGAAACTTCTTGACCGCGCTCTCGGTGTTCGCACCGAAGACGCCATCGATCGGCCCGGGATCGAATCCCAAGACTTTCAAGGCCTCCTGTAGATCTCGCACGGCCGGGTCATTAGATCCCTTCTTCAGAACAGGTTCCGCCATGACGCGACTTCCCTCCGGAACATGAACCCACAGACGCCGTCAGCGCCTGACCATCGATGCAATTTTCGCCGCTAGAACGACAGCATGCCGCTCACCAGGGCCTGCCAGGTCACCGGACCTACGATTCCGTCCACCGCTACTGAAGGGATGTCGAGCGAAAGGGCTTGCTGAAAGCCGCGAACCGTCGCGTCTGTCGCCGGTCCGAAAACTCCATCGATCTGGAGCCCGGTATTGGGATCGCCAGACTGGTTGCGGAACTGGAACTCCTCCTGAACTCCTTTCACCGCGTCGCCCTGGCTTCCCTTTTTGACCTGCACGATCACCGCCGCCCATGTGACCGGACCGACGATCCCGTCGGCCGTCAATCCGCGGCTCTGCTGGAATGCTTTCACGGCGCCCTCGGTCTGCGGACCGAACGCCCCGTCGACGGCGACGCTTTGTCCACGCGCCCTCAGAAGATGTTGCAGCGTTTTGATGGGGTGGCCGTTGGAACCATTCTTGACGACAGGAAACGGGCTGATGCTGCCGGGCATAGCTGTCCTCCCAGTATCGAACGCAACACGAAAGTCTATGGGCCTCATCCGAATTAAGACCAGCAACGTCGGCGGGTGAGCCAACGCGAACGAAGCTGGCATCTGGACTGCGCAACACGCGCGGATGTTTGATCTCTGCGCGTGGGCGCGGATGTCAACGAATTTTACGCCCAGCTAAGGCAAAGCTTCGGATACGAGGCTCATGACGGACGATGCAAGGGTTAAATGACGGAAGGGAAAATTGCAACCAGCATGATGAGGCGATCGCGGTCATCGTTCCGGTCTGATCATGACGCCGCTCAGGAACAGATCCGAAATCTCGCGCCTGGCCTCCTCGAAGAAATCATCGTCCTGGATGCCGCGACCACAAATGGCTTCGATCTGCGGCGCGAAGTCCGCGTAGTGTTGGGTTGCCGCCCACATGGCGAAGATGAGGTGCAACGGCGCGATCGGCCTAAGCTTGCCGCGCGCGATCCATGCTTCGATGGTCGCGCTCGTCGCCGCCACCGTGCTCGCGAGCGTCGTGCGCAGCACTTTCTTCAGATGCGGGGCGCCCTGCAGCATCTCCATGGCGAACAGCCGCGAGCCTTCCGGATTGGAGCGCGAAAATTGGAGCTTGCTTTCAATGTACGTCCGCAGCGCGTCGCTCGGGTTGGCATCCTTGTCGAGGGCGATCAGCGGTTCGAGCCAGAGGGTGAGCATACGCTCCAGCACGGCCGTGTAGAGCGCGTCCTTGGTCCGAAAATAGTAAAGGAGATTGGGCTTCGACATTCCGGCGATTTCCGCCACTTCATCGACCGTTACGCCGCGCAGCCCGTAGCGGGCGAAGAGCGTCAGAGCGGCGTCAAGAATACGCGCGACATTCGCTTCTCCGCCCCGGGTCTTTGCTCGCGGCCTGGCGCGCAACCGCAAGATGGATGTCATGGCCGCGCGACTTCCTCCCGCTTCATTGTGAAAGGATAGCCGGCATTGACCATCTGATCAAATCTACTAAGTTCAAAATCGTTTCAAGGCCGCCTCGATTGGGCCAGGGATTATGCGCCGGTGACGACAACTGCGACGGTCGACGACAAAGCGCCGGCCAAAGTCACGCAGAGCCGCACTCAAGCGGTCAGTGCGACTCGCCTGTCCCTTGTTTTTGAGACTGACGACGGCGTCGTGGAAGCGCTGTCCGGAGTCGATCTGTCTATCAATGTGGGCGAATTCGTCAGCTTCATCGGTCCATCCGGCTGCGGCAAGACGACTCTCCTCCGGGTCATCGCTGATCTCGAGCGGCCAACGTCCGGCGACGTCCTCGTCAATGGCGTTTCGCCGGCGCAGGCGCGAGAGCAGCGCCAGTATGGATATGTATTCCAGGCGCCTGCGCTTTATCCGTGGCGCACCCTCGAGCGAAACGTCACGCTGCCGCTCGAAATCATGGGCGTCAGCGCCGAGGAGCGCGCGCGCCGCGCCAGGCGCTTTCTCGAACTCGTGCGGCTCAATGGCTTCGAGCAGAAATATCCGTGGCAGCTCTCCGGCGGCATGCAGCAGCGCGCATCAATCGCGCGCGCCCTTTCGTTTGATCCGGCGCTGCTTCTCATGGACGAGCCGTTCGGCGCGCTCGATGAGATCGTGCGCGACAAGCTCAACCTCGAATTGCTGCGGCTCTGGCGCGAAACGCAGAAGACCGTCGTGTTCGTGACGCATTCGATTCCGGAAGCCGTGTTTCTCTCCACCCGGATCGTCGTGATGTCGCCACGTCCGGGACGGATCATCGACGTCATCGACTGCGATCTGCCACGCGACCGCAAGCTCGACATTCGTGAGACCCCCGCTTTCCTCGCCATTGCGCATCGCGTCCGCGAAGGGCTTCAGGCGGGACATTCCTACGATGACTGACGCCGCCGCCCTCGCGAGCCCCGCCCTCAGGCGCAAGCCGCGGGCGCCGGGCAAAGTCGCGCCGGTGGCGGCGATCGTCGCGTTTATCCTCGCGATCTGGTACATGGCGGCGATTCCGCTGAATGCGCCCATCGCCCGCATGCAGGCGCAGAACGCCGGAACGCAACTCGCAGGGGCCGATCTGGTCGCGGCGACTTGGTCGATGGAGCGGCCGGTCCTTCCCGCCCCGCATCAGATCGCGAAAGAGCTGTGGAACACCGTCTTCGCTATGGATCCGACGTCGCGGCGCAGCCTCGTCTATCACGCATGGATAACGCTTTCGGCGACCTTGCTCGGCTTCTTCATCGGTGCGCTTTTCGGCGTCGCGCTGGCGACGCTGATCGTTCATTCGCGGACGCTCAACCAGAGCCTGATGCCGTGGATCATCGCGTCACAGACCATTCCGATCCTGGCCATTGCGCCGATCATCATCGTGGT